>WGEM01000607.1 GCA_015492755.1 Gemmatimonadota bacterium
CCCATGAGCGATCAGGAACTGAACGGAGCGGTGGCCATCGTCACCGGCGGGTCGCGGGGCATCGGCCTGGGCATCGCGCGCGCACTGGCCGAAGTGGGCGCCCGGGTGGCGGTGGTGGCCCGAAACGGGACCCGCGCCCAGGAAGCCGCGGCGGGCCTTCCGGGTGAGGGACACGCCGGGTTCGCCTGCGACGTGTCGGACCCGCAGCAGGTCTCCGCCACCGCCTCGGCGGTGGAGGAGCGCCTGGGACCCGTCACGATCCTCGTCAACAACGCGGGCGTCACACGGGACAACATCCTCCTCCGCATGAAGGATGAGGAGTTCGATGAGGTCATCGCCATCAACCTCAAGGGCGCCTTCAACTTCATTCGCGCAGTGACGCGCGGCATGATGAAGCGCAAAGAGGGGGTGATCCTCAACATCACCTCGGTGGTGGGGCTCATCGGCAACGCCGGTCAGGCCAACTACGCCGCGTCGAAGGCGGGCCTCGTGGGCCTCACCAAGAGCGTGGCCAAGGAGCTGGCCAGCCGGGGGGTGCGCTGCAACGCCCTGGCTCCGGGCTTCATCCGCACCGACATGACCGACGCGCTCACCGAGGCGCAGGTGGACGCGCTGAAGGCCCAGATCCCTCTGGGCCGTCTCGGCGAGGTGGACGATGTGGCGGGCGTGGCCAGATTTCTCGTGAGCCCGGCCGCGCGCTACATTACCGGCCAGGTTCTGGCGGTGGACGGCGGAATGGTCATGTGAGTGGCCCGGCCGCCATGTTCGTGACGCATCACATTCACATTGAAGCTGAAACCGTTCAGGAGGAGCAATGAGCGAGTCCATCGAGGCCCGTGTTCGGGAAATCATCATCAACGAGCTGGGCGTCGAGCCCGAGAAGGTCACCGACGACGCGTCATTCGTGGAGGACCTGGGGGCCGACTCGCTGGACACCGTCGAGCTCGTCATGGCCTTCGAAGAGGAGTTCGGCATCGATATCCCCGACGAGGACGCCGAGCAGATGCGCACGGTGGGTGACGCCATCAAGTACCTCAAGGAGCACGGCGCCGAAGGAGACGCCTGAGGGCGTGCCCGGACGCGGGTCGGTCTCGTCTACGGTGAGGTAGGGCGCATGGGGACGGACGGAACGGTGCGGCGCGTCGTCGTCACCGGCATGGGGCTCGTGAGCCCGCTGGGCCACGACGTGGCGTCCAGCTGGGAGGCCATGCTGGCGGGTCGGAGCGGCGGTGGCCCGGTGACCCTCTTCGAGGCCACCGAGGAGTTCGCCTGCCGGATCGCGTGCGAGGTCAAGGACTTCGATCCGCTGGACTACATCGAGCGCAAGGAAGTGAAGCGCTACGATCGGGTCTCGCAGTTCGCCGTGGCGGCGGCCGCTCAGGCGCTGGAGGCGGCGGGGTTGGAGGGTGTGCCGGAGGGTGAAGACCCGAAGCGCTACGGAGTGATCTTCGGGAGCGGGATCGGGGGAATCGCCACCTTCGAAGAGCAGCACCGCCGCTTCCTGGAGGGCGGCCCCCGTCGGGTGAGCCCCTTCTTCATCCCCATGTTCATCCCCGACATGTCGGCGGGCTACATCTCCATGCGGTGGAACCTGCAGGGGCCCAACTACGCCACCGTGTCGGCGTGCGCGTCCTCGGCGCACGCCATCGGCGACGCCATGCGCCACATCCGCCACGGCGACGCGGACGTCATGGTGGCAGGCGGGGCCGAGGCCACCATCACCCCCATGACCTTCGCGGGATTCTCGGCCATGAAGGCCATGTCCACCCGGAACGACGATCCTGCGGGGGCCAGCCGGCCCTTCTCCGCGGACCGTGACGGCTTCGTCATGGGGGAGGGCGCCGGCGCCCTGGTCCTGGAGTCCCTGGAGCACGCCCTGGAGCGCGGCGCGCCCATCCTGGCGGAGATCGCCGGATACGGGCTCTCGGCGGACGCCTACCACATCACCGCACCCCCGCCGGACGGCTACGGGGCCCAGAACGCCATGCGCATGGCGCTGGCCTACGCCGGAGCCGCACCCGAGGAGGTGGACTACGTGAACGCCCACGGCACGTCCACCATGGCGGACGCCATCGAGACGCACGCCATCAAGGAGGTGCTGGGCCCCCACGCGTACGAGACCGTGGTGGGCTCCACCAAGTCCATGACCGGCCACCTCCTGGGCGCCGCCGGCGCGCTGGAGGCCATTGTCTGCGTGCAGGCGTGCCGTGACGGAAAGATCCCGCCCACCATCAACTTTACGGGTCCCGATCCCGCGTGCGACCTGAACTACGCCCACGACGGCATGGTGGAGCGGCCGGTCTCTCTGGCGCTTACGAACTCCTTCGGCTTCGGCGGGCACAACGTGTGTCTCGCCATCCGACGCTGGGAGGGGTGAGGACGCCCGGTCCCGCCCACCGCGTTCGGGGACTCCCGTCACGGGGGCGCGCATGAGAATCGGCATCGGCTACGACTCCCACCGCTTCGACGCGGCGCGCCCGTTGATCCTGGGCGGCGTGCGCATTCCCGACCACGCGGGTCTCACCGGGCATTCCGATGGAGACGCGGTGGCGCACGCGGTGATCGACGCCCTGCTGGGCGCCGCCGGCGCGGGTGACGTGGGGACGCACTTTCCGCCCACCGACGCCGCGTGGAAGGACGCCGACTCCATGGAGCTCCTGGCCCGGGCGGTGCGCCTGGTGGACGACCGGGACTACGACATCGTCAACGTGGACGTGGTGGTGGTGTGTGAGACGCCCAGGATCGCGCCTCACGCCCAGGCCATGCGCCTCCGCCTCGGCGAGGTCATGGGGATCTCGGCGGGGGCGGTCTCGCTGAAGGGGAAGACCAACGAGGGCATGGGCTGGATCGGGGCGGGGGAGGGCGTGGCGGTGCACGCCGTGGCCCTCCTTCGGTCCAGGGTGGCCGCCGACGGCGGGAGCGGAGGCGCCGGCGGAGGCGCCTGGCCGCTGTAGGAGCCGCGCCCGCCACCCGCCGTGAGCGACCTCCTCGCCTGGATGCTGGAGCTCCCCCGGGGGCCGCTCTACCTGCTCCTGGGCGTGGGCGCTGCGCTGGAGAACGTGATCCCGGCGGTGCCCGCCGACACCTTCGTCGCCCTGGGCGGGCTCCTGGTGGAAACCGGGGGGCTGTCCGCCGGCACCATCTGGGCCGCCACCTGGGTGGGGAACGTGGCGTCGGCGCTGGCCATGTACCGTCTCGCTTACGTGCACGGGAAGGCGGTCTTCCAGAGCCGTGTGGGACGGCGGCTCCTCCGGCCGCATCAGCTCGAGCGGATGCGGGGCTTCTACGCCCGGTACGGCACCCTCGCCATCTTCTTCACCCGCTTCCTCCCCGGCCTCCGCTCGGTGGTGCCGGTCTTCGCCGGAGTGTCGCACCAGCCCTTCCTGCGCGTGGCGGTTCCGGTGGCGCTGGCGTCGGCCATCTGGTACGGTGTCCTCCTGGAGCTCGGTCGCCTTGCGGGCCGCAATCTGGACCTCCTGGCATCGTGGCTCTCGAGGATGAACACCACGCTCTGGATCGTCATGCTGGTGGTTCTGGTCCCCATCGGGATCTGGTGGTGGCGCACGCGGCATCCTCCCCATGACTGAGCCGCTTCCGGACCGCCTGCGCCGCGCCTTCCTCCTGGAACAGTTCGAGGATCACCTTACCTTCGAACGCGGCCTCTCGCCGCGTACGGTGGCGGCCTACCGGCGGGACCTGGAGCGCTGGCTGGGGCGGATGGCGGAGCGCGGGCGGGATCGCCCGGGGGAGGTGACGCCCGCCGACCTGAGCGCGTGGTCGGGCTCGCTCTACGACGCCGGTCTGTCGCCCCGTTCCATCCGTCGGGCTCAGTCGGCGCTGCGCACCTACTATCGATTCCTCCTCGACGAGGGTGCCGTCCAGGACGACCCCACCGAACGGCTCGTGGCGCCGCGTGTGGGACGGCCGCTTCCCGACGTGCTCAGCGTGGAGGAGGTGATGCGGCTCCTGGAGGCGCCGGATCCTGCCTCTCCGATGTACTGGAGGGACCGGGCCATTCTGGAATTCCTCTACGCCACGGGTGTCCGGGTGTCGGAGCTGGTGGAGCTGCCGCTCCGGGCGCTGGACCGCGACGACGGCTTCGTCACCGTCTTCGGCAAGGGGAGCCGCGAGCGCATCGTCCCGGTGGGCGCGCCTGCGCGCGCGGCGGTGGAGCGCTACCTGCGGGAGGTGCGACCCCACCTGGATCGGGGGCGAGGGAAGGGAATCGTCTTCCTCAGCGCCCGCGGCGGACCGCTCCGACGTGAGTCGGTGTGGAGGGTGGTGCGCCAGGCCGCCCGGCGGGCGGGGATCGGGGGAAAGGTCTCACCCCACACGCTGCGTCACTCCTTCGCCACGCACCTCCTGGAAGGGGGGGCGGACCTGGCGGCGGTGCAGGAGCTCCTGGGCCACGTGGACATCTCCACCACCCAGATCTATACGCACCTGGACCGAGGATACCTCCGGGAGGTGCATCGCCGCTACCACCCCAGGAGTGGATAGCCGGCCGACGCACCGCGCCCCCGGCGGGTTCGAAGACCCGCCTCGACGGGAGGCGGTGCCCCGGCGGCTACCGGCCCCCCGCTCCCGCCGGCGCTCCGGTGTGCGAGAGGGGCGTGCCGGCGGCCTCGAACAGCTCGGCCTGCGTGATGGCCGTTCCCAGGAGCCGTGCCGCCTCCGCCAGGACCGGATCGCGCTCCATGCGGAAGTACGCTTCCCGCCCCAGATCGTCCATCCGCTGTGCCACGGCGATGCGGGCACGCCAGTGCAGGTATTCCCGCACGGTGGGGTCGGCCAGCGTCTCCGCGGAGATCCCCTCGTCGGCGAGCTGCTGCAGGAAGGTCTCGAATTCCGCGTCGCGCACGCCCGGCGTCGCGTTCTCGGCCCTGCGCGCGCGGGCGAGCTCGAAGCCCAGCTCCGCCAGGCGGAGGCCCAGCGGCACCTGCTTCTCGTTCACCTCCTGGATGAGGCGGCGCTCCCCCGCCCGCAGCGTGTCGTCCGCCACCTCCAGGTCCGGGAAGATCCCTCCTCCCGACACCAGCTCGCGGCCGCCCGGAGTGATGACCGTGGGGAAGGTGTCGGGGTCCTCCGCCAGCGGCCTCCCCTGCGCGTCCCGGGGACGCTGCAACGACCGGCCCAGCGGCGTGTGCCAGGCTCCGGTGGTGAAACGGAGCTTCCGCCCGTAGGGAAGATCCAGCACCGACTGCACGACGCCCTTGCCGAAGGTTCGTTCACCGATGATGAGCGCCCGGTCGTAGTCCTGCAGTGCCCCGGCCAGGATCTCCGCCCCGGAGGCGGTGAAGCGGTCCACCAGGATGACGATGGGCAGGTCGGGCACCAACTGCGGCCAGCGATCGGTGAAGGAGTCCTCCTCCATCTCGCCCGGCGCTCCGCCGGGGACACGCTGGACGGTGCTGGCCAGCGTGGAACCCGGCTTGAGGAAGAGGTCCGCCAGCATGAGGGACTCGTCCAGGAATCCGCCCGGGTTGCGGCGCAGGTCGATGATGATCCCGCGGGTGCGCTGCAGTTCTCCCAGCGCCCGGTTCATCTCCCTGGCGGCATTCCGCGCCACCCGGTCCATCATCACGTATCCCACGTTCGTGGGCAGCACGCCGTAGTGCACCGCCGGGACGTGCACCTGTGCCCGTATGATCTCGAAGCTGATGGGTTCGTCGAAGCCCTGGCGCCGGATCCGCACGGTCACCGGGGTGCCCACCGGTCCGCGGATGGAGTCGGCGGCCATGTCCGTGGTCCAGTGGGTGGCGTCGTGCTCGTTCACGCCCACGATGACGTCGCCCACCAGAATCCCCGCCTCGTCGGCGGGTGTGCCCCGGAATACGGCGGTGACGGTGACCCGCTCGTTCAGCGGGGTGATCTGCAGGCCGATCCCGGAGTAGTTCCCGGTGGTCTCTTCCTCCCACGCCTCCGACTCCCGCGGCGTGAAGAGCGCCGCATAGGGGTCGTTGAGCGACTCGATGAGGCCATCGATGGCGCTCTCCCACAGCGTGGAGTCGTCGAACGCCTCCATGTGCATGGTGGAGATGGCACGGATGGCGCGCGCCAGCACCTCCGCCTGAGGTGGCGGAGCCTCCTGGCTTCGGGGCGCGGCGGTCTGAGCGAGGACCCCGGGGGACCCGAGCACCAGGGCGAGGAGAAGTACGACGAATCGGGATTTCATGCGCGGCCTCGAGGAACGCAACCTGAAGACTGGAACCCGTGTCTAACCCCTCCGCGCCGCGGCGCGTTCCGCCCCGCGGCGCTGTGAAGTGGCGTCCGACACGGTACCTTTCTGTGTCGCGTCCGTCCACGGTAGGGAGAGGCTGAACACGTATGAGCGAGAGGGAACCGCAACCGCCGCTGCGGGTGTCGCTGGTGCAGTTCCGCCCGGAGAAGGCCGACCCGGAGGCCAACATCCGGCGGGTGGCGGAGCGGGTGGCCGAGGAAGCGCCTCTCACCGACCTGGTGGTTTTTCCCGAGACCGCCCTCAGCGGCTACTTCCTGGAGGGTGGTGTGGCGGAGGCGGCGCGCAGCGCCGAATGGGTCATGGAGGTGCTGGGCGATCCGCCTCCCGACGCGCCGGACCTGGTCCTGGGGTTCTACGAGCGCTGGCGGAGCCGGTTCTACAACAGCGTGGCATACCTGACGCGGCGCGGATCGCGGTGGGCGCTCCGGTACGTTCACCGCAAGATGTTCCTCCCCACCTACGGGGTCTTCGACGAAGACCGCTTCGTGGAGGCGGGCACCGAGATCCGTGCCTTCGACACGCGATTCGGGCGCATGGGGATGCTCATCTGTGAGGAGATGTGGCACTCGCTCCCCGCCACGATCCTCGCGGTGGACGGCGCGGAGCTCCTTCTGGTGGTGAGCGCCTCGCCGGCGCGTGACTTCCAGCCCAACGACGGTCGTCCGGCGAACCTGGAGCGGTGGATCGAGCTGGGGCGGGGTGCCGCCATCGAGCACGGCGTCTTCGTGGCGGTGGCGCAGCTGGTGGGATCCGAGGGCGGCAAGCTCTTTCCCGGGGGTGCGCAGGTGTTCGCTCCCGACGGGGATATGCTGGCGGAGGGCCCCCTCTTCGAGGAGGCCGTGGTGCGGGTGGCGCTGGACGCCGGTGCGCTGGAGCGGGCGCGCGTCGCCTCGCCCCTTCTGGCGGATCTGGAGCGGATGCTCCCCCACCTGCA
>WGEM01000608.1 GCA_015492755.1 Gemmatimonadota bacterium
GACTTCTACCTCGAGCCGGTGGAGGGGGAGGAGCGCTGATGACGAATCGGTTCCGCACCACCGTGTCCGCAGCGGCGATGGCGGTCCTGGCGATGCCGCTGGCCGCTGCGGTGCTCCATGCGCAGGAGCGGCCTGCGCGCTTTCAGCGGCGGCAGCCTCCGGTGGAGCTCCCGGTGACGGTGTTCCATTCCACGCAGGCGGCGAACCTGCCTACCGCGGAGACACTCCGCCGCGGAGAATGGCTCTTCGAGATCTCGCACCGCTTCCATCCCGCGGTCTCCGAAGGCGCCGATGCACTCTGGGGATTCGACGGACCGGCCATCAACCGGCTGGGACTCTCCTGGGCCGCCACGGACCGCCTGATGCTGGGCGTGCTTCGCTCCAGCCTCGCTGACAACCTGGAACTCAACGCCAAGATCCGCCTCTGGGAGACGCGGCGTGGCGAGGTCTCGTGGATGGTGGGTGCCATGGGCGGCGCGGCGTGGAATACCGACGCGCCCACCGCGCTGAACGGGGTGGAGGAGAACGAGTTCCAGGGCTACGTCCAGGCCATGGTGAACGTGGCGTTCGGGAAGCGCGTGGCGCTGGGTCTGGTGCCTACACTCCTCCGCAACCCGGACATCGAGGCTCCGTCCGCCGAGACGGTGCTGGTGGTGGGCGGGCACGGCCAGATCTACCTCTCGGACCAGGTGAGCCTCCTGGCGGAGTGGATCAAGAGTCGGCGGCGGCCGGGTCTGGAGTACGACTCGGGGACGTTCGGCATCGAGCTGGAGACGGGAGGCCACTTCTTCAAGATCGTGCTCACGAACCAGGAGCGGATGAATCCCACCCAGTTCCTGGGGGGCACCCCCTACGAATTCCGCCCCGGCGAGTGGCGCGTGGGCTTCAACATCACGAGGCTGCTGGCCTTCGGCGACTGAGGGGCGCCGTGGGGACGCGCGATCCGGGGCGCCGGCTCAGAAGCCGCCGGAGGTGTACTCCACCAGCAGGACGTAGAGCACGCCGGCGATGGCGACGATGGCCACCAGCTTGAGGAGCCGCTTCAGCACCGAGTAGACCAGGGTGGCCGCCAGCAGCAGGAGCGGCACCAGAAGGATGGGGTTGGCCAGAAGGTGGTCGATGAGGTTGTTCATGGCGGCTCCAACGCGAAAGGCGGCGGCGGGCTTGGGCCCGCCGCCGCCCTTTACGGCTCAACCGTGACGGACCGTCGCGTCAGTTACACCGAACGTTCTTGCCACGTTTCCGGCAGGTCACGGTATCGGTGGCCGTGTCGGTGGCGGTACCGTCGCTCACGGTGAGCGTCACCGTGTAGGTGCCCGCTCCGGCATAGGTGTGTGACGTGGTGACGCCGGTTCCGGTGGCGCCGTCGCCGAAGGCCCAGTCGTAGCTGGTGATGGAGCCGGTGGAGCCGCTGCCGTCGAAGGTGCAGGTGAGACCCGAGCACGCGAAGGTGAAGGCGGCGGTGAGGGTTTCCGGCGGAGGCGGGGGCGTGCCCTCGTCCAGCGTGGTGCCGGTGACGGCGCGGTAGGCGTTCAGCCGTCCGTGACCGAACTGGGTGTCGTAGCCTGCGGGCCCGAGGTCGTCGGTGGTGCTCTCCAGGCGGCTCCGGAGCGCCGAGCCCCTGAGGCCCGTCACCGAGGCTACGATGGCGGCGGTGCCCGTCACCTGCGGGGCCGCCATGGAGGTGCCCTGGAAGTAGGCGTAGCCGTTGTTGCGCACCGCGCTCCAGATCCCCGATTCACTGGTGGTGTTGGAGTAGAGCTCGCCGCCGGGCGCGATCAGGTCCAGCCCGTCGCCCCAGTTGGTGTAGTACGCGTGCTCGTCCAGCCAGTCGGACGCCGCCACCGAGATGGCGTTGGGGTCGCAGGCCGGGCAGCTCACCGTGCTGGTGCCGTCGTTGCCCGCCGACGCGATGACCAGCGAGCCGGCGTCGGTGGCGAACTGGATGGCGTCGGCCTCCGACTGGCTCAGCGAACCGCCGCCCAGGCTCAGGTTCATGGCCACCACGCCCGCGTTGGCGGCGTCGTAGATGGCGCTCACGATGGCGGAGGTGGGGCAGCCGTTGGGTCCGCACACCCGGTACACGTATACGGTGACGTTGGGCGCCGCGCCGGCGACGCCGGCCACACCCACGTTGTCGCCCACCATCGTGCCGGTGGTGTGGGTTCCGTGGTCATTCTCGTCGGAGGGGTCGGGGTCGTTGTCGATGTAGTCCCAGCCCGGTACCAGCGTGGCCTGACCGAACTCCGGGTGATCCATCTGCACACCGGTATCGATGCTGGCGATGGAGACCGGAGCACCGCCCGTGGCGTAGCCCTCGATGTTGTCCTCATCGGCGTCTTCCACCGAGATGAGGGAGGTCACCGGCTGTCCCTTGTTCCGGCCCCGGGTGTACTGGACGGTGAGGCCGCCCGGGTTGTAGAAGGCCCACAGCCGGGAGTCGATGGCGGTGGGCTGGCGCAGGTAGTCGGGCTCGGCGTACACGACCCGGGCGTCGCCCCGGAGTCGGGCGGCCAGCGCTCGCTCGTTGCCCGCGGCGCCCCGGAAGACCGCCAGTCGCCCGCCGGCCGCCGCGCGTTCGAAGACGACACCGTGCGCCGCGCCCACCGCCGCGGGATTCGCTCCGGGCTGGAGCCTGGCCAGGATCCGTCCGGGCACGACCCGGTCGGTCTGCTGCTGCGCGCTGAAGGCGGGGTCCAGGCCGGCGTCCGGCGAGAGGAGGGGTGTGTCGTCCTGACACGCCCCCACCGCGATGGCGAGGAGGATGGCGCTGATGAGGCGGGTGTGGCGCATCGTGCTGCTCCTGACTGGTGTGAGAGGGTCCCGCCATCCGCGTCCGCAGCGCCCCTCGTCCTCCGGCGGGTGTCGAAGCGTCTTCCGCAAGGTACAGGGTGAACCGCCCTGACGCACGGTGAACGGCATTTCGACACGATGAACGGACGATGCCCGCGCGTTGCGGCTGCCCTCCGGCGGATCACCTCGAACCGGTGAGCGCTTCCGCTGGTTTGCATTTCGGAGGAGGGCGCATTTCTTTCATGCCTTCGTCGGCGAGAGCGGACGGCCGTCAGGACGGAGGCCCTTCCGTGCGAGCATCATCCTTTCCGCAGGGAGTTGCACCTTGAGCACCGAATCGGCGTACGCGGCAGCGGCTGAGGAGAAGACCTTCTTCGGGCACCCCCGAGGGCTTTCCACGCTCTTCTTCACCGAGATGTGGGAGCGCTTCTCCTACTACGGGATGCGGGCGCTCCTCATCCTCTTCATGACGACGGCCACCACCCACGTGGTCACGGCACCGGACGGCACGGTGCTCCGGGAGAACCCCGGCATGGGGCTGGACATCGCCACGGCGGCGGCCATCTACGGGCTCTACACCAGCCTGGTGTACATCCTGGCGCTCCCCGGCGGATGGGTGGCCGACAACCTGTGGGGTCAGCGCAAGGCCGTCTTCGTCGGCGGGTGCATCATCGCGCTGGGCCACTTCACCATGGCGATCCCCACCGACTTCACCTTCTTCCTGGGCCTGGTCTTCATCATCATGGGAACCGGCCTTCTGAAGCCCAACGTGAGCACGGTGGTGGGCGAGCTCTACCCCGAGGGCGGGGCGCGTCGCGACGCGGGCTTCTCCATCTTCTACATGGGGATCAACCTGGGCGCCTGGCTGGGCCCGTACGTGACGGGCCTCCTGGGCGAGACGTACAACTGGCACTGGGGCTTCGGCGCCGCCGGCGTGGGGATGGTGCTGGGTCTCATCCAGTACAAGCTGGGCGAGAAACACCTGGGCGACGCGGGCCTGTTGAAGAACGGCGCCGCCGCAGACGAGATCGCCCGCAAGTCACGCAAGTTCTTCGGGTCGTTCTTCGGCGTGGTGGGCGCGGTGGTGCTCTTCGGCTACCTGGTGTCCGCCGGCGTGATCCCCCTCACCCTCACCGAGATCGCCACGTACCTGGGGTACTCCGTCCTGGTGGTCGTGGCGCTCTACTTCGTGTACCTGTGGGCCTTCGGGGGGCATACGCCGGAGGAGAACAAGCGGATGGCGGTCATCTTCTGGCTGTTCATCCTCATCGCGGTGTTCTGGTCGGGCTTCGAGCAGGCGGGTTCGTCCCTCAACCTCTTCGCCCAGAACCAGACCGACCGGGTGATCTTCGGGTGGGAGATGCCGGCCTCGTGGCTCCAGAGCATCAATCCCATGTTCATCATCCTCCTGGCCCCGGCCTTCGGATCGCTCTGGGTGTGGCTGGAGCGGCGCAACGCCGACCCGTCGATCCCCATGAAGGCGGGCCTGGGCCTCGTCGGTCTGGCGCTGGGC
>WGEM01000609.1 GCA_015492755.1 Gemmatimonadota bacterium
GACCTCATGCTCACCATGGGCCGGGCGCTCTACCGCGAGGCGCTCTACGCCGAATGCCGCGACATCTTCGCCAAGGCCGCCGCCGCCCGCCCCGACAGCGCCGACGCCGCGGCATCGCTGGGGTACGCGCTGCACCGGCTGGGAGACGACGTGGGTGCCGGCCGTCAGATCCGGCGGGCGCTGCGCCTCGATCCCGACCTGCACGAGGCCAGAATCTACCTGGGCCACCTCCTTTATGACCGGGGCGACTGGGAAGGCGCGCTGCGGGAGTTCGAGCGCGTCCCGCCCATGGAGCACTGGGATCCGCTGGCGGTGTGGCGCCTCATGGAGCTGAAGCGGGCGCTCTGGCACATCGACAGCGGCGATCCCCGTCTGCGCCCGTGGGAGGAGCGTCTCCGGGAGCTGGAGGAGCTGGACGACCCCATCGACCGGATGCTCTCGGAGATCGAATCGAAGATGCGGGGCGCCGAGCCGGGTGCGTACTTCGACCCCAGCCAGCTGGAGCTCTTCGAGGGCGAGGCCGGAAGCGGACCCACCCATCTCACGGTGCGGCTGGCGGACGGACACCGGATTCACGGAAGCTGGTTCGAAATCGTCCGCCAGATGCGCGATCACGCCGGCTTCTCCCACGAACCGGTGGGGGACTACATGCGGCGACTGGCGGAGCGGTGGCACGAACAGCTCGGGGTGGAGATCCCGTTCTCCGATCCGGAGACCTTCCTGAGGGGGGCCATCGACGCGGGACTCATCCGATACGAATGCGACGACGAGGGAGAGGGTGCGGATGACTGAGCAGGGAGACGTCCTGGAGCGATTCCACGCCGTCCTGGTGGAGGAGATTCGCGCCAAGCGGCCCGAGTACCTCTTCGAGCCGTTCACCGTGGCGGAGATCTACCAGGAGCTGGTGCCGTACGCGACGCACCGCGACCGCATCGGCGTCGACATGAACGGCGACTACGAGGATGCCCTCCTCCGGCTGCTGGCCGGTGAAGGGGGGTATCTCCGCCTGGACTCCGACGCCGCGCTCCGGCGACTCCGGGAAGAAATCGAGCAGGCCAACCCGAACACCGGACTCTACCGGGAGTTCGCGGCGGTGGACGTGCGCCTCAACCCCGAGGCCATCGAACGGGTGATGGCCGGCGAAGAGGCGGACGACGCCCCGCCGGCCGCCGCCGAGCCGGCGGCCGTCTCCCTTGAGGACCTCGCGCCGGCGGCGGAGGACGGGGACGCATCGGCGCCTGCGGGGACCTTCCCACAGGCGGCGGTGGCCGGTGGGCCGGCGGAGGCTCCCGCACCCGCCACGGAGGCGCCGGAGGCGTGCCGCTGGTGCCGCGCGCCGCTGCCCCGGCATCCCAACCTCAACTACTGCCCCTTCTGCGGCCAGGACGTGCACGTGGTGCCGTGCCCGAGCTGCGGCGAAGAGCTGGAGCCGGAGTGGAGGTTCTGCGTGGCCTGCGGCGCCGAGGTGACGCACTGAGGCTTCGCTGGGGCGGGTCGCGGCGCGTGGGCGTCGCGCTGGGGTTGCTCGGGCTGGCGGCGCTGACAGGCGGGTGCGGCGCCGACGCCGAACTCCGGCCCGACGCGGTGCTGCAGGAAGAGCTGGGCCTCACCCGCAGAGACCGCGTGCACCGGGTGGTCCTCTCGCGGTCGGAGACGGAAGTCGCCGTCCCGCCGGAAACCCATGTGCGCGAGGGCGACTACGTGGCGTTCGTCACCGGCGACGGCTTCATCCACGAGGTGCGCTTCGAGCTGGACAGTCTGGACGCCGACGCCAGAGCCTTCCTGGAAGAGACCGACCAGGTGGACTCCCCGCCACTGGTGGATCGCGGGAGCCGTTTCGTGGTGGATTTTCACGGAGCGCCTGCAGGCCGCTACCCGTTCCGACTGGAAGGAAACGCCGCCACCGGACGCGGGGTGGTGATCGTGGGCGAAAAGCCGTAATCTGGGCGCGCCCGCCGGTGACGATCACCGGCGCCCCGCCGCGCGTTGCGCGGCGCTCTCCAACCCACCATGCACCATGCCCAGAATCGCGCTCATTCCCGGTGACGGTATCGGCGTCGAGGTTGTGCGTGAGGCCCGCCGGGTTCTGGAGGCGGTGGTGGAAGGCGCAGCGTTGCCGCTGGAGCTCACGGAGTGGGATCTGGGGGCCGAGCGGTACCTGCGCGACGGCGTCACCATTACCGAGGAGGAGTTCCGCGCCCTCTCCGAGGACCACGACGCGGTGCTCCTGGGCGCTCTGGGTGATCCCCGTGTGCCGGGCAACGAGCACGCCAAGGACATCCTCCTAGGGATGCGCTTCCGCCTGGACCTGTACGTCAACTACCGCCCGTGCGTCCTCCTCGACCCGGAGCTCTGCCCGCTGCGGCGGGAGGTGGGCGAGCTGAGTATCGAGATCTTCCGCGAGAACACCGAGGGCGCCTACGCCGGTCTGGGCGGCTCGTTCAAGACCGGGACGCCAGGGGAGGTGGCCATCGAGGAGGACCTGAACACCCGCCTCGGTGTGGAGCGGATCATTCGCGCCGCCTTCGAGCACGCCCGCGCGAAGGGGCGGGGCCGGGTGACGCTGGTGGACAAGGCGAACGTGCAGCGCTTTGCGGGCGGTCTCTACCGGCGGGTGTTCAACGAGGTGGGTGAGGACTATCCGGAGGTTGCGCGCGATCGTATGTATGTGGACGCGATGGCCATGGATCTGGTACGGCGCCCGGAGCGCTACGAGGTCCTGGTGGCGAACAACCTGTTCGGCGACATCGTGAGTGATCTTGCCGCCGTGGTGACGGGTGGCCTGGGCCTGGCGCCCTCGGCCAACGTCCACCCAGGTCGGTTCGCGCTCTTCGAGCCGGTTCACGGCTCGGCGCCGGACATCGCGGGGCAGGGCATCGCCAACCCAGTCGGGGCCATCCGCTGCGTGTCGTTGCTGTTGAACCACTTCGGGTACCCGGAGGAGGCGGCGAAGGTGGAGGAGGCGGTGCGCGCGTCCATCCGGGAGCGCGTCACCACGCCGGATCTGGGGGGGAGTGCGGGCACCGAGGATGTGGGACGCTGGATCACCGAGCGGGTCGCGCAGAAACGCGGCGCCGTCTCACAGCCGCCCACGGGGGCGTAGCAATGGAAGGGAAAAAGATGGCTGAACGTCGCACCATCGGTCAGATCCTGGTGAGCCTGGGGCGTATCACCGAGGAGGACTGCGCCAAGGCGCTGGAGTACCAGCGGGACCACGGCGGCTACTTCGGCGAGGCGCTGGTGGCATGCGGATTCGTCACCCCCGAGGAGCTGGAGTGGGGACTCGCCTCGCAGTTCGATCTCCCGTACGTCTTCCCGGAGGCAGAGTCCATCGACCCGGAGGCGGCGGCGCTGGTGACGCCGGAGTGGGCGCTGGCGCACCTCACGCTCCCCATCATGAAGGTGGACAACGCGCTCACCGTGGTGGTGGAGTCGCCCATGAAGACCAGCGCGGTGGACGAGCTGGCGGCGCGCACCGACATGGAGATTCAGCTGGCGCTGGCGCCCGCCGCCAAGATCCGCGAACTCATCCGCGAAGTCTTTGCCCGCGGGTCCGCCGCCGAGGAGGCGCAGCGTCCCACGCCCATCGGCTTGCACGACGCGGTGGGACTGGCCATCGAGGCGGGCTCGGGCCGTTTCGGGATCTCCACCCGAGGACACCGCTCCTGGTTCTGGTGGGACGACGGCGGCACCATCCGTCGTCGTCCGCTGGAGCCCCTCTGGGAGCAGGAGATGTCGCAGCTCTTCACACCGCCCCCCATGGAGCAGGTGGAAGGGAAGATCCGCGCAGACTGGGAGGGGGAGCTCACCCGCGCAGGCATCGTCACGCCGGTGGAGGTGAAGTACCTCTCCGACGAGTCGGGCCACGAGTTCCTCTTTCGCCCCACGCGGGAGCGCCCCGTCCTCACCGACCGGTTCCCGCCGCCCAGCCCCGGCGTGATGTCGGAGATCCGACTCCTGGCCCGCTCCGGCTCCGCCCGCTTCGTGGTGACGGCGGAGCCCGAGGCGTTCGGGCACGAGATCCTGCCCCACCTGCCGGCGCTCCTGCTGGACCCCTCCTGGCGCAGCATCTACATCAACGCCGAAGAGCAGGCGGCGGCGGACGAGGCGTTCAGTCTCAAGATGCCCAAGGACCCCAAGAAGTGGGCGTCGGAGCTGGAGACGCTGCGGGCGTTCCACTTCGACGTGGTGACGGTGGATCTCACCGGAAACCAGGAGGACTGGGCCAGCAGCGCGCTGGACGTGGCTTCGGTGGCGTTCCTGCTCTGGCCCAACCACGCCGACCGGCGCCCGGCGTACGACGCGGGGATCCGGTGGGAGCTGCACATCAAGAAGGAGGAGGGCGGGCACCTGGACTGGGCGCTCGAGCCCCTGCACATCTGAGCGCCCGGTGCTCATACGCATTTCCTGAGGCCAACGGAGACATCGCGTCATGCCCCAGATCGATCAATTCCTCAAGGTTCTCGTCGACCAGAAAGGCTCCGACCTGCACCTCACCGTGGGCGCGCCGCCCATCATGCGGGTGCACGGTCACATGCAGCGCCTCAAGTTCCGCGAGCTCACCAACAAGGACATGGAGTCGCTCATCTACGAGATCATGGAGGAAGAGTGGCGGATGCGCTTCCTCGACAATCTCGACTACGACTTCGCCTATGAGATTCCCGGGCTGGCGCGCTTTCGCGTGAACGTCTTCTGGCAGCGGAAGGGACTGGGCGCGGTGATGCGGACGATTCCGTCGAAGATCCTCACCGCCGACGAGCTGGGACTCCCTGACGCCATCCGGAAGTTCTGCATGCTCACCAAAGGTCTGGTGCTGGTGACGGGGCCCACGGGATCGGGGAAGAGCACGACGCTGGCGGCGATGGTGGACCTCATCAACGAGACCCGCGCCGACCACATCCTCACCATCGAGGACCCCATCGAGTTCACCCATCCCAACAAGAAGTGTCTCGTGAACCAGCGGGAGGTCTCCACCAACACGAAGAGCTTTGCCAACGCCCTGAAGGCGGCGCTGCGCGAGGATCCCGACGTCATCCTGGTGGGGGAGATGCGTGACC
>WGEM01000610.1 GCA_015492755.1 Gemmatimonadota bacterium
CTCGAGACGGTGGAGGGTATGCAGTTCGACCGCGGCTACCTGTCGCCCTACTTCGTCACCGATCCGGAGCGGATGGAGGCGGTCCTGGAGGATCCCCTCATCCTGATCCACGACAAGAAGATCTCGGCGATGAAGGACCTCCTGCCGGTCCTGGAGAAGGTGGCGCAGGCCGGTAAGTCGCTCCTCATCATCGCGGAGGACGTGGAGGGCGAGGCCCTGGCCACACTGGTGGTGAACAAGCTCCGGGGTACGCTGAAGGTGGCGGCCGTGAAGGCTCCGGGCTTCGGTGATCGTCGGAAGGCGATGCTGCAGGATATCGCCATCCTCACCGGTGGTCAGGTGATCTCCGAGGAGGTCGGCTTCAAGCTCGAGAACACCGTGCTGAGCGACCTCGGTCAGGCCAAGCGCGTGGTGATTGACAAGGACAACACCACCATCATCGACGGCGCGGGCGACCCCGAGAAGATCAAGGGTCGCATCGAGGAGATCCGTGTGGCCATCGAGAAGTCCACGTCGGACTACGATCGCGAGAAGCTGCAGGAGCGGCTGGCGAAGCTGGCCGGCGGTGTGGCGGTCATCAACGTGGGTGCGGCCACCGAGACCGAGATGAAGGAGAAGAAGGCTCTGGTGGAGGACGCGCTCCACGCCACGCGTGCCGCGGTGGAGGAGGGCATCGTGCCCGGCGGTGGTGTCGCGCTGCTGCGGGCGCAGGCCAAGCTCACCGACTTCAAGCTCGACCGTGAGGACGAGCAGATCGGCGTGCAGATCCTCTACCGGGCGCTGGAGCACCCCATCCGGCAGATCGCCGAGAACGCGGGTGTGGAAGGCAGCATCGTGGTGGAGAAGGTCCGTGCCGGCGAGGGCGGCTTCGGCTACAACGCCCAGACCGACCAGTACGAGGACCTCATCGAGGCCGGTGTCATCGACCCCACGAAGGTCGTGCGCACCGCGCTTCAGAACGCCGCGTCCATCGCGGGTCTCCTCCTCACCACCGAAGCGGTGGTGGTGGAGAAGCCGGAGGAGGAGAAGTCTCCGGCAATGCCCGGCGGCGGTATGGGCGGGATGTACTGAGGTTCCGAAAGGTTTCGCCCATCGGAAACCTCGCCGGCAGGTATGCGAACCCGAGGTTCGGATACCCTCCGCGAGAGCGGCATGCTTCGCACGTCGCCGAGGGAGCGGCGGCCCGGTCACCGGACACGGTGGCCGGGCCGCTTCGCGTTCCGGGGGGCGACAGCACGGCGGCCGGCACGGCGGGTTGTGCCAAGCGGGCGTGCCGGGGTAGCGTAGGGCCGTGGA
Source organism: Gemmatimonadota bacterium (assembly GCA_015492755.1). GTDB lineage: Bacteria > Gemmatimonadota > Gemmatimonadetes > Longimicrobiales > Gaopeijiaceae > S146-37. Next base: position 1,297 of record WGEM01000610.1, read on the forward strand.
CACCATCATCGAGTGGCTCACGGAGCTGCACGCCGCGCACCCCGAACTCCGTCTGGACCTCCTGGGGCACCTCCTCCTGGCCACCGTGCTGGGGGGCGCCATCGGCTTCGAACGCCAGCACGCCCACAAGCCGGCGGGGCTGCGCACCAACATCCTCATCTGCGTGGGCGCCGCGCTCCTCACCGACCTCTCGGTGAGGACGGCGCTCCTGTCGGAGGGCCCGGCGGATCCGGCGCGGATCTCCGCCCAGATCGTGTCGGGGATCGGTTTTCTGGGGGCGGGAGTGATTCTCCAGGCACGTGGGAGCGTGACCGGCCTCACCACCGCCGCCACCATGTGGGTGGTGGCCGCCATCGGGATGAACGTGGGCTCCGGCGCGGTCATCGAGGCGGTGGGCGCCACGGTTCTGGTGCTCTTCGTGCTCATCCCTCTCCGGTGGCTGGAGGGGCGCCCGGCGCCGGGGCCGTCGCCGGTGAGCGCTGCGGTGGGTGGGGAGGCGGGCGGTGCAGGCGACGAAGGGGGCGACGGCGCGTGACGGACATCCGGAGCTTCATCCGCACCGTGCCCGACTGGCCGAAGCCGGGCATCCTGTTCCGCGACGTCACCGGGCTCCTGGAGGACGCCCGGGGTCTACGCATCGCGGTGGACACCATCGTGCAGCGCTACACGGGCGTGCCCCTGGACGTGGTGGCGGGGATCGAGGCGCGGGGATTCATCTTCGGCACCGCCGTGGCCTACCAGCTGGGCGTGGGCTTCGTGCCCATCCGAAAGGCGGGAAAACTCCCCGGCAAGGTGGTGGGTGTGGACTACGAGCTGGAGTACGGAACCGATCGGATGGAGATGCACGCGCACGCCATCGAGCCGGGCGCCCGCGTCCTCCTCATCGACGATCTCATCGCCACCGGCGGGACGGCGATGGCCGCCGTCGAGCTCATCCGGGGGCGTGGCGGCGCGGTGCACGAGGCCTGTTTCGTCATCGATCTCCCGGAGCTGGGGGGTGCCCGGCGCCTGAGGGGGGAAGGTGTGGAATGTTTCGCGCTCTGCTCCTTCGACGGTCACTGACGACGCACGCAGGACATCTGCCGTGGATCCTGGTGGACCGGATGGGGTTCACAGTACCGCGGGGATGTGCCCCGGACGCGTTGATTCCCGAGTGAAGGAGGACTGGATATGAGCGAGACGACGACGGCCTACGGCCTCAGGAAGACGGTGCAGGGCGACGTGGATGCCGTGGACGCGCGGGTGCGGGAGGCCCTGAAGGCGGAGGGGTTCGGCGTCCTCACGGAGATCGACGTGAAGGCGACCCTCAAGGAGAAGCTGGACGTGGACTTCCGCCCGTACCGGATTCTGGGCGCGTGCAATCCCCCGCTGGCGCACCAGGCGCTGACGGCGGAGCGTGACATCGGTCTCCTCCTGCCCTGTAACGTGGTGGTGTATGAGGGCGACGAGCCCGGGACCACGGTGGTGGCGGCGGTGGACCCTGTCGTGCAGCTCGGCGTCACCGGCCGGGAGGAGCTGGAGCCGCTGGCGCGTGAGGTGCGGGCCCGCATGGAGCGGGTGCTGGAGGCCCTGTAGGGGCCGGCCCGAGCCGGGCAGGCTCGTCGCCCCCCCTGGCGGAAGTTGCCGCATGGCGCGCTACGTGGAGCCCCATCGGATCTGGCCGCTGCTGGCCTACGCCGCGGCGGCGTTCGCCTTCGTCCTCACCACCCCGAGCTGGCTCCCGCAGCGCCTCCTCGGATGGCCGCTCACGGTGTCCTGGCTGCTGCTCTTCCCCCTGGGTGGCTGGTGGGTCTGGCGCCTGAGCGGTGGCCGGGGTCCGGACACAAGGGACCCTCGGTGAGCGAGCCGGAGCACCACCGGGCTGGCGACATCCGGGCGGCGGCGCGGCATGAGGAAGGGGGTCTTCACCACCTTCGGCTCCCTGGTGGCGCATGAGGCGCATCACCGGGGGAGCATCCTCCTGACGCTGAAACTGTCCTGGCACATGCCGCCGAAGGATGTGGTGTACGGCATCTGGGACCGGGACCGGCGCTGAGGGGGGAAGAGAACGACCTCCGCGAGACAGGGAGGAACGATGGGTGCCACGATGTGCGGTTCGGTTGCCTGGAGGGGGGCCGTGACGGCGATGACGCTCCTCGGGGTGGTGGCCTGCCACCCTGAGGCGGCGGAGCGTCCAGACCCCTTCTCCGCCGACACGCTCCGGCTCGAGGGGCCGGAGATCCGCATCGGCGCCGTGGACGACCCCGTGTACGCGTTCCAGACCGTGACGCGCCTGGAAGTGGGCCCCGACGGGTCCGTCTATACGCTTCACTTCAATGAGCCCCAGGTGCGCCGTTGGTATCCCGGCGGCACCTTCGCCGGGACCATCGGCCGGCAGGGAGAGGGCCCGGGGGAGTTCACGACGCCGGGTGATCTCGGGTTTTTCGGTGAGGACACGCTGTGGGTCGTGGACCGGAGAGCGTATCGCGTCCACTTCTTCACGCCCGATGGAGAATTCCTGGGATCCGTCAATCCCCGGGTGGAGCTGGGCGACGCCCAGCGGAATCCTCCGCGGCCCGAGCGCCCGCTGCGCGACGGGACATGGGCCGGTCAGGCGCCCGCGTGGTCGCGCGAGATCGCAACCGGGGAGCTCAGCTCGTCGGTGGTGGCCCACATGGATGCGGAGGGCCGCGTTCTGGACGAGGTGTGGCGTCAGCGCTTCGTGCCGCACGACGTCCTGGCGATCCTCCGGGAGGACGGGGGTGGGAGCTATTCACGCCAACCGTTCGGAGACAGCGACCTGACGGCCATGACGGATGAGGGTCTGCTGGTGCTCCATCGGCGGGTCTGGACGGGGGACGGCCCGGCGGAAGCCCGGCTCACATGGATCTCGTGGCAGGGGGATACGGTGCGCACCGCCGCCATCCCGTACACACCCGTTCCGCTCCCTTCCGCGCGGGTGGACAGCGCGGTGCGCGCGCACACGGAGCGGATGCGCGCCTTCCTGGAGCGCGTCTCCCGCGATATGGCGGAGGGGGCGGCGGAGGAGCGGATCCGGGAGGCGATGTACGCGCCGGAATACCTCCCGCCGGCACGGGGTATGGTGGTGGCCGAGGACGGATCGGTGTGGGTGGAGCACTTCGACCCGGAGCCGGAAGGACGGGTCTGGTGGATCCTGGATCCGGAAGGCCGCCCCCGCGCCACGGCTGTCACGCCCGCGAGACTCACCGTGATGGCGGTGACGTCCGACGCGGTGTACGGGACCGAGCGTGGGGAGTTCGACGAGAGCTACATTGTGCGGTACCGGATCCGAAGGCCGGAGGACCCGAGCCGCTGAGCTTCGCCGGTTGACCGGCTTCTTCGCCGGGGCCATCCTTCGGCGCGCAGCGCTGTCCCCCGGGGCGCAGCGCGATCCCTGAGAAGACCCCCGGGGCCGCTCCGGCAGCCCCGTAGCACGTGGTGAATCCATGTCCAACGAAACCATCACCATCACCCTTCCCAACGGGGACATGCTGGAACTTCCCCGGGGCTCCACACCCGGCGACGTGGCGGCGGCCATCGGTCCGGGGCTGGCGAAAGCCGCCGTGGCGGCCCGCGTGGACGGCGTCGTGGTGGGGCTCGTGGAACCCATCCAGCACGACGCCCGGGTGGAGATCCTCACCGAGAAGGACCCGGACGCGCTGCCGGTGCTGCGCCACTCGGCGGCCCACGTCCTGGCCACCGCGGTGCGGGAGCTCAGGCCCGGAGCGGGCATCGGGTTCGGGCCCGCCATCGACGAGGGGTTCTACTACGACTTCCAGGTGGAGGAGCCCTTCACGCCGGAGGACCTGGAGACCTTCGAGTGGAAGATGACGGAGGTGGTGAGCGCCGATCAGCCCTTCGAGCGCCGGGAGGTGACCAAGGAGGAGGCGCGGGAGCTCTTCGCCGACGACCCGCTGAAGCTGGAACGCCTGGAAGAGTTCGACGACGACGAGGTCATCACCGTCTACAGGAACGGTCCCTTCCTGGATCTCTGCAAGGGTCCCCACGTGCCCAGCACCGGGCGGCTCAAGCACTTCAAGCTCCTCTCCACAGCCGGTGCGTACTGGAGGGGAGACGAGAAGCGCCAGATGCTGCAGCGCATCTACGGCACGGCGTTCTTCCGCAGGTCCGATCTGGACGAATACCTGACCCGGCTGGAGGAGGCGAAGAAGCGTGATCACCGGGTGCTGGGAAAGCAGCTCGACATCTTCTCCATCCAGGAGGAGGTGGGGCAGGGGCTGGTGCTCTGGCACCCGCGGGGCGGAATCATCCGCCACACCATCGAGGAGTTCCTGAAGGAGACCCTCCTGGACCACGGCTACGAGCTGGTCTATACCCCCCACGTAGCCAGCGAAGAGCTCTACCGCATCAGCGGGCACCTGGAGGTCTTCGAGGAGAACATGTTCCCACCCATGGAGGATGAGGGTGTGCGCTTCCGCATGAAGCCCATGAACTGCCCCCATCACTTCATGATCTACAAGACGCACACCCGCTCCTACCGGGACCTCCCGCTCCGCTACGCCGAGCTGGGCACCTGCTACCGGTACGAGCGCTCCGGGGCGCTCCACGGGATGCTCCGGGTACGCGGGTTCACGCAGGACGATGCCCACATCTTCGTGCGCCCCGACCAGATCGCGGAAGAGTACGACCGCCTGCTGGACCTGGCGGACTATCTCTTGAAGATCTTCGGCTACGAGTACCACGTGGCGCTCTCCACGAGGCCGGAGAAAGCCATCGGGGATCCCGCGGTCTACGACGCCGCCACCGACACGCTCCGCCAGATGCTGGAGCGACGGGGAATGGAGTACACGGTGGACGAAGGAGGGGGTGCCTTCTACGGGCCGAAGATCGACGTCATGGTGGTGGACGCCATCGGGCGTCGCTGGCAGGGCGGTACCTTCCAGCTGGACTTCCAGATGCCGGAGCGGTTCGGCCTGGAGTACGTGGGCGCCGACAACGCGCCACACAAGGCGGTGGTGATCCACCGGACGCTCCTGGGCTCCATGGAGCGCTTCGTGGGCGGGCTCATCGAGCACTACGGCGGCGCCTTCCCGCCCTGGCTGGCGCCGGAGCAGGTGCGGGTGCTCCCGGTGAGCGAGCAGTGGGAATCCAGCGCGGCGGAGCTGGTGGCGGCCCTCCGGGACGCGGGGCTCCGGGCGACGCTGGCGTCCCGCGACACACTCGGCTCCAGGATCCGGGAGGCCGAGACGCTCAAGATCCCCTACATGGCGGTGATCGGCGAGCGCGAGGCCTCGGACGGCACGGTGGCGGTGCGGCGCCGCGGGGCGGGGAAGAAGCAGGAGGTGATGTCGCGCGAGGCGTTCGTGGCGCTGGTGCGTGATCGCGTGGCGAGTCGGGCGCTGGACGCTTGACCTCGCCGTCGCGATCGGTCAAATTGACGGTCCGCCCATAGGGTGGGTCACAATTCCATGAAGCGGACCGTGTGGACCTGCGGTCCCACCTTCAGGGCTCCACGGAGCTGACATGAGGGTCGCGTAGGTCGGCGTCTGGGCTGCTCCGGACGCCGTCCCAGGTCGCGGCCCGAGACGTGTCTCGGGCCTTTTTTTGGTGGCCACAACGGAGGTTGGACGACATCAGCAGAGACAGAGTCCGCGTCAACGAGCAGATCCGGATCAGTCCGGTGCGCCTGATCGGTGACGACGGGGAACAGATCGGGATCGTGTCCATCGACGAGGCCCGAGAGCGAGCGGCGGAGAAGGGGCTGGACCTGGTAGAAGTGGCGCCCGACGCGAGGCCGCCCGTGGTCAAGATGATGGACTACGGGAAGTACAAGTACGAAGCGGCCCGCGCCGCCCGCGAGGCGAAGAAGAAGCAGCACACCATCAAGGTGAAGGAGGTGAAGTTCCGCCCCGGCATCGAGGACCACGACTACGAATTCAAGGTGGGCCACGCGAAGCGGTTCCTGGAGGAAGGGAACAAGGTGAAGCTCACCATGATGTTCCGAGGGCGGCAGATCACCCATCCGGAGCTGGGCCTGGAGGTCCTCTCCCGCGTGATGCAGGACCTGGAAGGGCTGGGCAAGGTGGAGTCCCAGCCGAACATGGAGGGGCGACAGATGTCGATGGTGGTCGCCCCGGTGAAGCAGACGAAATAGGAGACCGGGCCCCGGGCCACGGTCCCGGGAGAACGGAGACGCGCGATATGCCCAAGATGAAGACACACCGCGGGGCGGCGAAGCGGGTGAAGAAGACCGCCGGCGGAAAGCTCAAGAGGATGAAGGCCTTCAAGAGCCACATCCTGACCAAGAAGACGCGCAAGCGGAAGCGTCGCCTCCGCAAGGCGGATCTGGTGTCGAAGCAGGACGCCAGGAAGCTCGCGCGTATGCTCCCCTACGGTTCCTGAGGAGGCTTGAACGATGCCCAGGGCAACCTCCGCCGTAGCGCGGAACAAGAGGAAGAAGAAGATCTTCAAGGCCGCCAAAGGCTACTTCGGCGGACGGAAGAACCTGTACCGCGTGGCCAAGGACGCGGTGGAGAAGGGGTGGGAGCACGCCTACCGGGACCGCAAGAAGAAGAAGCGGAACTTCCGGCGGCTCTGGATCGCCCGCATCAACGCGGCGGTGCGCCCCCACGGGATGTCTTACTCCCGGTTCGTCAACGGACTGAAGGAGGCTGGGGTTGAGCTGGACCGCAAGGCGCTTGCCGACCTGGCGGTCCGCAACCCCGAGGCGTTTGCGGCGGTGGTGGACCGGGCCAGGGCCGCCCTCGACGCCAAGAGCTGAGGACGCCGGCTCCGCTCGGTCCCCGGGGGCTCCACGGCACGGCCGTGGAGCCCCTTCGCTTGAAACCACCGCCAGCCCCGGAGCACGATACGCATGGTCAACGTCGATCTCATCCAGGAACTGGAAGACCTTCGCCGCGAGGCGCTCCAAGCCGTGGCGGACGCGGCGGACGAGCGGGCGCTTGAGGGGGTCCGGGTCACGTATCTGGGTCGGAAGGACGGGCGGGTCTCCTCCATCCTCCGGCGGCTGGGCTCACTCCCACCCGAGGCGCGCCCCGCCGTGGGGCAGAAAGCCAACGAGGTGAAGCGCGCGCTGGAGGAGGCCCTGCAGGCCCGGAGCGCCGAGCTGGCCCGGCGCGACGGAGGCACCGCGGTGGACCTGACCCTTCCGGCTCGACGCCCGTGGAAGGGCGGTCTCCATCCCATCACCCAGGCGGTGGACGAGATCTGCGCCATCTTCCGGGATCTCGGCTTCACCCGCGCGCGGGGGCCCGAGGCCGACACGGAGTGGTACAACTTCGAGGCGCTGAACACGCCCCTGGACCATCCCGCCGCCGACGAGCAGGACACGCTGTACCTGGTGGATTCGGTGCTCCTGCGGAGCCATACCTCGCCGGTGCAGATGCGGATCATGGAGGCCTATCCGCCGCCCATCCGGATCGTGGCGCCGGGCTGGGTTTACCGGCGTGACACGCCCGACGCGACGCACACGCCCGCCTTCATGCAGATCGAAGGACTCGTGGTGGACGAAGGGGTGACCTTCGTGGACTTCAAGGCCACCCTGGAGACCTTCGCACGCCGGTACTGGGGTGCCGACACCCGTGTGCGGTTCCGCCCCTCGTTCTTCCCCTTCACCGAGCCCAGCGCCGAGGTGGACGTAAAGCGCGTCATCCACCGTCCCGACGGCTCCACGGTGGAGACGGACTGGCTGGAGATCATGGGCGCCGGGATGGTGGATCCCAACGTGCTGGCCAACGCCGGCCTGGATCCCGAGCGCTATACCGGATTCGCCTTCGGGATGGGACCCGCGCGCATCGCCATGCTGAAGCATGGAATCGAGGATCTCCGCACCTTCTTCGACAACGACGTTCGCTTCCTCGAACAGTTTGCCACATGAAGACCTCGTATCGCTGGCTCCGGGAGCTGGTACCCGGACTGGAGCTGAGCCCGCAGGAGTTGGCCGAGTGGCTGGCGCTCCGGGGCGCACCGGTGGAGGAGATCACGTCGCCGGCCGCCGGGCTGGGCGACGTGGTGGTGGGGCGGGTGGTGGAGGCGGCGCCGCACCCCAACGCCGATCGCCTTACGCTTTGCCAGGTGGACGGAGGCCAGGGCGTGGTGAGCGTGGTCTGCGGCGCGCCCAACGTGAAGGCGGGCGCGTGCTACCCCTTCGCGCCCGTCGGCGCGGTCCTGCCGGGCGACTTCAGGATCAAGAAGGTCAGGATTCGAGGTGAGGTGTCGGAGGGTATGCTTTGCTCCGCCAAGGAGTTAGGCCTCGGGACCGATCACACCGGAATCCTGGAGCTTCCCGGTGACTTCGAGCCGGGCACGCCGCTGGTGGAGGCGCTGGAGCTGGACGACTGGACGCTGGATGTGGAGGTGACGGCGAACCGCGGCGATCTCCTCTCGCACGTGGGGGTCGCGCGGGAGGCGGCACCCGCCGGCGAGGGGCGGGTGGTCCTGCCCCCCATCGAAGGCGCTCCGGACACGGAGCTGGAGCTGGACTCGGGTGCGCCGGAGGTGTCCAGCGAGGCGGCGCGGGTGCGCATCGAGGCTCCGGAGCTCTGCGCTCGCTACCTGGGCGCGGTGATCCGGGGCGTGAAGGTGGGGCCCTCTCCCCTCTGGCTCCAGGCCCGCCTCCGGGGCGCGGGCGCGCGGCCCATCAACAACGTGGTGGACGCCACCAACTACGTCATGCTGGAGCTGGGCCAGCCGCTGCACGCCTTCGATCTCCACCGGCTGGAGGGCGGGACCATCGTGGTGCGCACGGCGCGGCCGGACGAGAGCACGTTCACCACGCTGGACGGGGAGGCGCGCGCCCTCACCCCGGAGACGCTCCTCATCTGCGACGCGGCGCGTCCGGTGGCCATCGCCGGGGTCATGGGAGGACTGGACTCCGAGGTCACCGACGACACCACCGACGTCCTTCTGGAGTGCGCCCTCTTCGATCCCAGGTCCATCCGGGCCACCCGGCGGCGACTGGGGATGAGCACCGACGCCTCGTACCGCTTCGAGCGTGGCGTGGACCCGGAGGGAATGGTGACGGCGGTGCGGCGTGCTGTGGAGGTGATCCTGGCCACCGCTGGCGGGCGGGTGGACGGACCGGTGCTGGATTGCTGTCCGGTACCGTTCGAACCGCAGGTGGTGGAGCTCCGCCTGGAGCGCATCCGGCGCGTGCTGGGCGTGCCCTTCGACGCCGTCGAGGTGCGACGGCTCCTGGAGCCCCTGGGCTTCGCTGTGCGTGAGGGCGATGCGGATGGCGTGCTGCGGGTCCGGATCCCCGGCTTCCGGAGCTACGACGTGACCCGTGAGATCGACCTCATCGAGGAGATCGCCAGGGCGCACGGCTATGACCGCTTCCCCTCCGAGCTGGGCGCGTACCGTCCCGGCACCGTCCCCGACCACCCCCTCTTCGCGCTGGAGGACCGTCTGCGTCGCCTCCTGGCGGCGCGGGGCCTCTTCGAGACCCAGACGCCCGCGTTCGTGCCGGAGGGCGAAGGGGACGTGCGGGTACAGAACCCGGTGTCCGCGACGGAGCCCATGGTGCGGAGCGTCCTTCTGCCGTCGCTCCTGCGGCGGCTGGAGTACAACCTGGCTCGTGGAAACCGCGACGTCCGCCTCTTCGAGCTGGGCACCTCTTTCCGGAAGGCGGGCCCCGGGGAACCGCCCCACGAGGAGCCGCATCTGGCGGCGGTGTTGCACGGGCGCCGGACGCCGCCCCACTGGTCCGGGCCGGTGCCTGCGCTGGACGTCTACGACCTTAAGGGCGTCGTGGAAGATGCCGCCCGGGCCGCATACGGGCCCCACGCGGCGGTGCGACCGGCGGAGGAGGGTGAGGGTGTTCC
>WGEM01000611.1 GCA_015492755.1 Gemmatimonadota bacterium
GCCCCACCCGTACCGGCGACCGGTGGCGGGCACGGAGGAGACGGTGGCGTCGTTTACGCGTGAGACGCTTCTGGGTTGGGTGGAGGCGGCGTACCGGCCCACCGGGGGCGGGCTGGTCCTGGTGGGCGACCTGGACCCGGCGGAGGCGGAGGAGCTGGCCCGCACGCATCTGGAGGCGTGGACGGGCGCGCCGCCCGATGCCGATCCCGGGCCGCCGGATCCCGCGTACGACGGCCGCCGGGTGTGGGTGGAGGACCGGCCGGGTTCGGTGCAGTCGGAAATCCGCGTGGGACATCTGGGGGCGGAGCGCACCGCGCCCGACGAGATCCCGCTGCGCATCGCGAATCTCATCTTCGGCGGGATGTTCACCAGTCGCCTGAACCTGAACCTCCGCGAGCGGCACGGGTTCACCTACGGGGTGCGTTCCCGCTTCGCGCTGCGTTCCCGGTCCGGACCCTTCAAGGTCTCCACCGCGGTGGACACCGGCGTCACCGCCGACGCGGTGCGGGAGATCCTCTCCGAGATGGAGCGCTTCGCGGCGGAAGGGCCCACGGAGGAGGAGGTGCGGGCTGCTCGCGACTATGCTGCGGGGATCTTCGGCGTGCAGCTGCAGACCGCCGGCGACGTGGCGGAGCGCATCCTCCAGATCCTCATGTACGGGCTGGCGGAGGACTACTACGACCGCTACCGCGACGCGCTGCGGGCGGTGACGGTGGAGGATACGGCGGCGGCCGCTCGCCGGCGCCTCCGGCCGGCGGAGGCGCAGATCGTCGTGGTGGGCGCGGCGGATGAGGTGGCGGCGCCGCTGGAGGCACTGGACGTGGGATCGGTGGAGGTGGTGTCATGAGGGCCCCGCTTCTCTTCGCTGCCGCTGCTGCCCTTCTCGCGCCCGCCGGCTGCGCCGGCCCGGCGGAGGAGCCCGCCGACCTGGTCCTCACCGGCGCGCGGGTCTATACCCTCTCCTGGTCGGCGCCCGGTCCGGAAGGTGAGCCGGCCGCCGACGCTCCCTTCGACGCCGGCTCCGGGTGGCACCCCGACGCCACCGCCGTGGCGCTCCGGGGCAACCGGATCCTCTTCGTGGGAGACGATGCGGGAGCGCGCGCATTCGTGGGGGAGCGCACGCGGGTCGTCGAGCTGGCGGGCGCCACCGTGCTTCCGGGGCTCGTGGACTCCCATACGCACGTGGCGGAGCTCGGCCGGAAGCTCGCCTGGGTGGACCTCACCGACGTGGAGACCGAGGAGGAAGCGGTGCGGCGGGTGGCCGCCCGGGCGGCCACCGCTTCCGCCGGCGCCTGGATCCTCGGCGCGGGCTGGGACGAGGGGGCGTGGGCGGGCCGGCTCCCCACCTGGGATGCGCTGAACGCCGCGGTGCCTGACCACCCCGTGTGGCTCCGGAGCCTCCACGGCTTCGCAGGGTGGGGGAACCGCCTTGCCTTCCGGCAGGCGGGGATCACCGAGGCGACGCCCGATCCCGTGGGTGGCGAGATCGGCCGCGCGGCGGATGGCCGGCTGAACGGCCTCCTCCTGAACCGAGCCGTGAGCCTCATGGACCAGGCCATCCCCGAGCCGTCGCCGGAGGAGTTGGAGTCCCAGCTTCTGGCCGCGCTGGAGGAGATGGCCCGCTCCGGCTACGTGGCGGTGCACGAAGCGGGTACCGCCGCCGCGACTGTGGCGGCGCTGGAGCGCCTGGAGGCCCGGGGGCGGCTCCCCGTCCGGGTCTATGTCATGCTGGACGGCCGCGACCCCGCGCTCCTGGCCGACTGGATGGCCCGCGGACCGCTGCGTCGAGACGGGGAGGCCGACCCTCGGCTCTTCGTCCGGGCGGTGAAGGCGTATTACGACGGGTCGCTGGGCGTTCGGGGCGCCCGCCTGCTGGACGACTACTCCGACATGCCCGGCCACCGGGGCGTGAGCGGTGCGGGGTACGGCTTCAACCGGGACAGCATCGCCGCGATGATGGCCTCCGGCTTCCAGGCGGCCATCCACGCCATCGGGGACGCGGGCAACCGCGAGACGCTGGATTTCTTCCAGGCGGTGTTCGACAGCCTGCCCGGCGCGCGGGCGAACCGTCATCGCGTGGAGCACGCCCAGGTGGTGCATCCCGACGACTTCAGTCGGTTCGTGGATCTCGGGCTGGTGGCGTCCATGGAGCCGGCCCACGCGGTGGAGGACATGCCGTGGGCCGAGGACCGCGTGGGACCTGAGCGTATCCGGGGCGCGTACGCCTGGAGGACCTTCCTCCGGCTGGGTGTGCCGCTCACCTTCAACTCCGACAACCCCGGCTCCAGCCACGACATCTTCTACGGGCTGCACGCCGCCGTGACGCGACGGAACCGGGAGCTGCAACCGCCCGGAGGGTGGTACCCGGAGCAGGCGGTGACGCCCGAGGAGGCGGTGCGCGCCTACACCACCGGGGCGGCGTACGC
>WGEM01000612.1 GCA_015492755.1 Gemmatimonadota bacterium
GAACTGGACCCCGTCATGGTGGTGGTGCGCGGGCGGGTTCCGAAGCTGGAGGCGGTGGGGTTTTACGGTCGCGCCACCTCCAATCCCGGCCTCTTCATCCGGCGGGACGACATCGAGGCGGTGGCGCCGGCGCGCACCAGCGACCTCCTGGAGCGGGCGCCGGGCGTCCGCGTCTGGCGTGACTACACCGCCGGGGGCTTCCGCCGGCGCATCGTATTCACGCGCCTGACGCTGTCCAACGGCGAGCGGTGCTTCCCGTCGGTCTACGTGGACGGTGAGATGACGCGTATCGGCGGTTCCCGGGAAGAGACGGAAGCGCCCGCCATCGAAGGCATCGACGTCATGAAGGGCGAGGACGTGCCGTCCATCGACGAGCTGGTGCCCCCCGCCGAGATCGAGGCGGTGGAGATGTACATGACGCCGGGACAGGTGCCCCGCCAGTTCACCGGACTGGGGACCCGCTGCGGCGTCATCGTCATCTGGACGCGGGAGCGGCGGTAGGTCGACGAAATCGTGGATCTCCTTGGCCTTCACGCGGTCCCGGGTCTACCTTTGTCCAGCCGCGGCGGGATTTCGGAACCCGCCTGACCACGATTTGGACCCCTGGCGCGAGTACGGAGTGAGCCCACGATCTGTGAGCAGCGTGTGTTGACGTTCCCGGCGCCGCTCCATGCGGAGCAGGAGCGCATTCGGGAAGTGGGGCGCAGATGGTGCTGAACGATCGGATCCTGGCGTGGGGCGAGCGCCTGTATCGGGTGGTTCACCGCCGCCGGACGCTGGTCACCATGACCCTCTACGGGCTGGTCACCGCCGTCGGGTACGGCGGCGCCTTCCTGCTGCGGTTCGAGCTGGCGTGGCCCGGGATGTACACGCGCGCGTTCTGGCTCACGCTGCCGGTCCTGGTGGGCATCCGCCTGGGTCTCGCCCGCGCGTTTCGCCTCTCCACGCGCCGCTGGCGCTTCCTCGATACCGAGGACGTGCTGAGACTCGTACTGGCCACCGTTGTAGGCTCGGTGGTGTTCTTCGTCCTCACGTGGGTGGTGGGGGTGCCCGCCCGGGTGCCCCGCTCCGTCGTGGCGCTGGAGTGGGTGCTCACGACCTACGGTACCGCGGGCATGTGGCTGGTCTATCTCGCGACCTTTCAGCGCCTTCGTAAAGCGAACGCCGGGCATGTGGGTCCGCCGACGCGGGTCCTCATGGTGGGGGCAGGCGAGGCCGGCGCGATGCTGGTGCGTCAGATGGTCCGTTCGCTGGCGGGATACGTTCCGGTGGGCTTCGTCGATGACGACCGGCTCAAGTGGGGCACGACGGTGCACGGTGTGGAGGTCCTCGGCCCCATCTCGGACATTCGGCGCATCGCGGAGGAAGTGGCAGCCGACGAGCTGATCATCGCCATACCCAGCGCCGGCCCCGCTCGGGTGAACGAGATCGTGGAACAGTGCGAGGACACGAACCTCTCCGTGAAGATCCTGCCCGGGATCACGGAAGTTCTCTCCGGGCACGCAGGACTCCATCAGGTGCGACGGGTGGAGATCGAAGACCTCCTGGGTCGGGAGCCCGTGAGCCTGGAGCTGCCCCGACTCGCGCAGGAACTCCAGGGCAAGTGCGTGCGCGTCACGGGTGCCGCCGGATCCATCGGTTTGGAACTGAGACGGCAGATCGCCATTCATCGTCCTGCGCGTCTGATTCTGCTGGACCAGGCCGAGACTCCGTTGGTGGAGCTCGACCTGGAACTCCGCGACCGGTTCCCCGAGATCGATCTCATCCCCGCCGTCCGTGACGTCACCGATCGACGGGGCGTCGAGGAGCTGTTTCGCGAGCACCGGCCCCACCAGGTCTTCCATGCAGCGGCGTACAAGCACGTGCCCATGATGGAGCTCAATCCGGTGCAGGCCTTCCACACCAACGTGGTGGGTACGCTGGTGGCGGCTCTGGCCGCGGGGTCGTTCGGCGCCGAGAAGTTCGTGCTCGTCTCGACGGACAAGGCGGTACGCCCGGTGAACGTGATGGGCGCCACCAAGCGCCTGGCGGAGATGATCGTTCAGGAGGCGCAGGAACGGTTTCCGGGCACGGCGTTCGCTGCGGTCCGCTTCGGGAACGTGCTGGGAAGCAGCGGGAGCGTGATCCCCCGCTTCCGGAAACAGATCGCCGAGGGTCGCCCGCTCACGGTGACCCACCCCGAGATCACGCGCTACTTCATGACGATCCCGGAGGCGGTGCAGCTCATCCTTCAGGCGTCCCTGCTGCCGGACATGAGGGGACAGGTGGCGATGCTGGACATGGGTGAGCCGGTGAAGATCCTCGATCTCGCGCGCAAGATTCTGCGGCTTTCGGGGATCCCGGATCGGGTGGGGGAGAACATTCTGTTCACGGGGCTGCGGCCCGGGGAGAAGCTGCACGAGGAACTGGTGGCGGCGGACGAGGACACGCTCGACACCGAGGTGGAGAAGATTCGCATCGTCACCAGGCGAGCCGGCGGTGACCTGGGCGGCCTCCACGTCATCTCCACGCTGGAGCGGGCGGAGACGCCACTGGATCGCGAGGAGGTGCTCCATCTCGTGGCGATGGTGTTGGACGGACGCTCGAAAGCACTCGTGTGAACGGGCCAGGCACGGGCGGGCAGAACGGCGAGGCCGGATCTCCCTGGGCGGGGCGGTCGGTGGCCATCACGGGGGTATGCGGCACCGTGGGGCGGGAGCTGCTCGCGCAGGTGCTGAAGCTGGGGGTGGGCGAGGTGCTGGGGCTCGACAACAACGAGAGTGAACTCTTTCTCCTGGCTCGTCGCTACGACGGTGACCCGCGCGTCCGGTTCTCCCTGGCAGACGTGCGTGATGCCGACAGTCTGGCGAGGAAGTTCTGCGGGGTGCAGGTGGTGCTGCACGCCGCCGCCTTCAAGCACGTTCCCCTCTGCGAAGACTCTCCCCGTGATGCCGTCAAGACGAACATCCTCGGGACGCAGAACGTCATCGACGCGGCGGTGCACAACCGATGCGAGCGGGTGGTCTTCACCTCGTCCGACAAGGCGGTGAACCCCACGAGCGTCATGGGTACGTCCAAGTTGATGGGCGAACGCCTGATGACCGCGGCCGACGCGGGGCGGCGGGGCGCCGGCCCCGTTTTTGCTTCCACGCGGTTCGGGAACGTGCTGGGTTCGCGCGGATCGGTCATCCCCCTCTTCCGCGCACAGATCGCCGCCGGAGGCCCGGTGACGGTGACGCACCGGAAGATGACGCGATTCATCATGACCCTGCAGGAGGCGACCCGGCTCGTTCTGGATTCGGTCTTCCTCGCGCGGGGCGGCGAGGTCTTCGTCACCAAGATGCCCGTGGTGCGGATCCCGGACCTCGCCCGCGTCATGGTGGACGAACTTGCTCCCGTGTTCGGGCATGACCCCGCCGACGTCGAGGTTCTCGAGGTGGGACCGCGTCCGGGAGAGAAGATGTTCGAAGAACTCCTGAACGAAGAAGAGGTGCGTCGTACGGTGGAGCTCGCCCGTTACTATGTCGTGACGCCGGCACTCCACCCCAGGGAGGAACCGCCGGCCAGCGCGTATCCTGATGTCGTGCGTACGGAAATCGAAGCACCGTTCAATTCGGCGAACACCGAACCCATGAGCGTGGCGGAGCTTCGCGACTACCTGCGGCGCACCGGATTGCTGGAGGGCGAAGCGTCATGAGGGTACTGATACTGGGTGGCGACGGGTATCTGGGCTGGCCCACCGCCATGATGCTGGCGGCGAAGGGGGACGACGTATTCGCCGTGGACAACTACCTCCGCAGGACCATCGCCCGCCAGACCTCGTCGGAGGCGTTGGTGGACAACCCGAACCTCGAGGACCGAGCGCGAATCTTCGAGGAGCGGACCGGGCACCACGTGGAGGTGCGCATCGGCGACGTCACCGACATGCGCTTTCTCGAGCGGGTCGTGCGGGACGTACAGCCCGAGGCGGTGATCCACTACGCGGAGCAACCGTCTGCGCCCTACTCGATGCGCGGCTTTGACGAGGCGAGGCTGACCCTCCAGAACAACCTCAACGCCACGTTCAACCTCATCTGGGCCGTCCTCCAGCACGTGCCCGAGTGCCATATCGTCAAACTCGGCACCATGGGCGAGTACGGGACGCCCGACATCGACATCGAGGAGGGTTGGATCGAGATCGAGCACAAGGGCCGGCGGGATCGCTTCCTCTTCCCGCGACAGGCGGGCTCGCTCTATCACACCACCAAGATCCTCGACACCGATCTTCTCTGGTTTTATGTGCGCACCTTCGGCCTCCGCGTGACGGACCTGATGCAGGGTCCGGTCTACGGGATCTCCACCGCGGAGGCCGACCTGGACGAGGCCCTGCTTCCCAACTTTCACTACGACGACATCTTCGGAACGGTCGTCAACCGCTTCCTCGTCCAGGCGGTGGCGGGGGTGCCGCTCACGGTCTACGGGAAAGGGGGGCAGACGAGGGGGTACCTCAACCTCCGTGATACGATGCAGTGCATCGATCTGGCGGTCCGTCATCCTCCTGCGGCGGGGGAGCTGAGGATCATGAATCAGTTCACGGAGACGTTCTCCGTGAACGAACTCGCCCGGCGCGTGCAGGACGCCGGCCGGGCGCTGGGTCTGGAGGTGAAGGTGCAGTCCCTCCCGAACCCGCGGAAGGAGCCCGAGGAGCACTATTACAACCCTGCCCATTCCGCGCTGCTGGACCTCGGACTCCAGCCCACGTACATGACGGAGGCGGTGCTCTGTTCGATGCTGGAGATGGTCATGCGCTACCGTGATCGGATCGCGGTGGATCGGATCCTGCCGCGCGTTACCTGGCGAGCGTGAGGCCCCGCACCGCGCGACCGGAACGCGAGCGCCTCACGCCGGCACCCGAGCTTCCCCCGAGCCTCACGCGCCACGCACCCGCCTTTGTGCTGGGTGTGCTGGAGGAGGTACTGCGCGTGGCGCCTCCCCTCCGCGCCGCCATCGTCCACGGCTCCCTGGGGAGGGGTGAGTTTTCGGTGCTGGAAACGTCCGGAGGGCCGCTCCCCCTGAGCGACGTGGAGCTCGTGCTGGTCCCACGCCGTCGCCGTGAGGCCCCGGCCGTTCGGAAGGCGCTCGCCGGCGTCTGTCGACGGATCGAACTCGACTCGCCCGCCGCGGGGCCGTTCTTCGGAGTCGACGCCTCGGTGGTCTCCGCGGCGGGGCTTCGCCGGCTTCCGCGGTGGCTCCTGACCTTCGAGAAGCGTGAGGGGAGCGTGATCCTCGGCGATCCCGGCGTCCGCGACCTCATCCCGCGCGTGACGCCGCGAAACATCGACCTGCGGGAGAGCAACGAGACCCTCGTATGG
>WGEM01000613.1 GCA_015492755.1 Gemmatimonadota bacterium
GGGGAGAGCAGACCGCGTACGTCTTCGTCATGGGGAGCCTGGCGGAGATCCTGCGCACCTTCGACCTCCACACCGTCTTCCCGGAGATCAACTCGCTGCAGACGGCGGTTCGCCGGTGCGCCCACGAGTATCTCAACCAGGCGGAGGACCACGGCTTCAGCCCCGATGTGTGCGGCTACGTGAAGGCGGACTACGCGCTGCAGCTCCGCAAGGGCGCGCATCCCATGGGCACCATCCCTCCGCCGTCCATCGCGGTGCAGACCAACGCCTGTAACACCTACCTCAAGTGGAGCGAGATCTGGGAGCGCATGTACGGGATCCCGGTGGTCACCGTCGACGTGCCGGGGACCCGAAGCGGCGACCGCACGGAGCCCACGCCGGAGGAGGTGGAGCGCGACCGGCGTTACGTGGAATACCAGATCGGGGAGCTCATCGAAGAGCTCGAGAGACTCACCGGGCGGTCCTTCGACGTCGACCGGCTGCGTGAGGTCCTGGAACTCACGAACCGGATGGGCCGGGCGTGGCGCCGAGTGCTGGAGCTCAACCGGAACCGGCCGGCGGTCTTCGACGCCATGCTGGAGGGCACCATCTATCTGGGCGTGGCCAACGCCATGCGCGGCACGCCGGAGGGGGCGCGGTACTTCGAGGCCCTGGTGGAGGAGATGGAGTACAAGGCCGCCCGCGGCATCCGTCCGCTGGTGGACCACAAGGATGAGCACCGGCTCATCTTCGTGGGCGTGCCCTGCTATCCCATCTTCCGCCGCTTCTACCAGCTCTTCAGCGAATGGGGTGGGGTGTTCGTGAGCTCCACCTACACGTGGTTCGCCTCCGGCGGGCTGAACCTGGACTTCGAATACGACCTGGACCGTCCGCTGGAGAGCCTGGCGGAAGGGGTGCTCAGGAGCGTCCGGCGCGCCGGTGACTCGATGCTCTTCCACGACCGGTACCTCATCGAGGCCATCGACCGCTTCGAGGCGGACGGCGTGGTCTATCACCCCATCAAGAGTTGCCGGACCGTCTCCACCAGCCTGGCGGACTCGCGCCGGGTGGTCCTGTCGGAGCGGGACGTGCTCTGCCTCTACATCGAGTCGGACATGATGGACAAGCGCGTGGTCTCGGAGGCGCAGCTCAAGAACCGAATCGACGCGTTCTTCGAGGGTCTGGAGTCGCGGCGGCTCCGCCACGCGGCGGCAGGAGCCGAGGGGCGCCGCCCCGCTGCCACCACCGGATAGCGCTTCGGCGACCTGGGAACAGAGGAGGAGCAGGGCTATGGCGTACGCAGCGGGCGTGGACGTGGGGTCCACGCAGACCAAAGGCGTCATCGTGGACGACACGGGCGCCATCGTGGGACGGGCGCTCCTGCCCACCGGGGCCAACGTGGTGCAGGCCGCCGAGAAGGCCTTTCGCGCCTGTCTGGATGAGAGCGGCGTCCACGAGGAGGACGTGGCCTTCGTGGTGGGCACCGGGTACGGCCGCTACCGCGTGGAGTTCGGCGACGCGCAGATCACCGAGATCGTCTGCCACGCCCGGGGCGCGGCCAGCATGTTCCCGAGCACGCGCACGGTGCTGGACATGGGCGGTCAGGACACGAAGGCCATCCGGATCCACCCCGGTGGCGACGTGATGGACTTCTGCATGAACGACAAGTGTGCCGCCGGTACCGGACGCTTCCTGCAGTCCGCCGCCGCGGCGCTGGAGATCCCGCTGGACGAGCTGGGGCCGGTGGCGCTCCGGGGGCAGCGGCCGGTGAAGATCAGCACCACCTGCACGGTTTTCGCCGAGTCGGAGGTGCTCTCATGGCTGGCCCGCGGGAAGAAGATGGAGGACATCCTGCTGGGTGTGCATCGATCCATCGCCACGCGCTCCATCGCGCTCCTGCGCCGGGTGGGGATCGAGGACGAGATCACCTTCACGGGAGGCGTCACCCGGAACCGCGCCATGGTGGAGGTGCTCCAGGAGATGCTGGGACGTCCGCTGAATGTGAGCCCGGATTCTCACTACATGGGCGCGCTGGGCGCGGCGCTGCTGGCGCTGGAGCGGGTGCACGCGGGACAGGTGAAGGAGGTGGTCTCATGAGCGTGTACGCCGGAATCGACGTGGGATCCACGTACACCAAGGCGGTGCTCATCGACGAGGCGGGTGAGATCGTCGGGCGAGGGATCCGCCAGACCGGGTTCAAGCTGGAGCGCGCCGCCGAGGAGGTCCTGCAGACGGCGCTCGCCGAGGCGGGCGCCGCCCGGGATGACGTGGCCTATCTGGTGAGTACCGGCTACGGGCGCACGCAGGTCTCCTTCCGGGACGTTCAGGCCACCGACCTCACCGCCCAGGCGTGGGGGACGCGTTCGCTCTTTCCCCAGACGCGCACCGTGCTGGACATCGGCGGCCAGACCATGAAGGCGATGCGTCTGGACGAAGGCGGACGGGTGCGTTCCTTCCGTCTCAACGACAAGTGCGCCGCCGGTACCGGCGCCTTCCTGGAGAAGACCGCCCGGTACCTGGGCTATCCCATCGAGGAGATCGGACCCCTGGTGGAGTTCGCCAAGGATCCCGTGCCCATCTCGGGTGTGTGCGCCGTGTTCGCCGAGTCGGAGGTCATCAACCACGTGAGCAACGGGGCGCAGCCCGCCGACATCATGTACGGCGCCATGGAGTCGCTCATCGAGCGGTCGGTGCGCCTCATGAAGCGGGTGCAGATGGAGCCCGAATTCACACTGGTGGGAGGGATCATGCGCTTCCCCACCATGGTGCGGATCATGAAGGAGCAGCTGGGCGAACAGGTGAACGTTCCCCCCGAGGAGCTGGTGCAGTTCACCGGCGCGCTGGGCGCGGCGGTGCTGGCGCGCCGGAGGGCCGAGAAGCTGGCGGCATGAGCCCCGATGCCGGCGAGGAGGCGGCGCCCGCCCGGCTGGAGCGGGACCGCGAGCTGGCCCGCGAGGGATGGGTGCGCCGCTTCACCGGCGCGCCGCCCCGCCTCACCGAGATCCGGGAGCTCTACGAGCGCACCGGCCAGGAGGTGCTCTTCGACGACGTGCTCCCCGGAGAGCTGGAGGCGGAGTGTGCGGGCTGCACGCTGGCGCTCAACCTCTTCAAGGTGGTGTACACGCGCCCCGCAGGGCGGGGCGCAGCCGTCCACGACACGGAAGGGAGGAGCGAGTGAAGGCGATGGTTTTTCACGGGCGGGAACGACCGCTCGTGCCGGAGGAAGTTCCCACGCCCGAACCGGATCCGGGACAGGTCCGCGTGAAGGTGGCGGCGTGCGGCGTTTGCCACACCGACCTGCACTACATCGATCACGGCACGCCCACCTTCAAGGAGCCTCCCCTCATCCTGGGGCACGAGATCTCCGGCACCGTGGACGCCGTGGGGGAGGGCGTCACGGAGCGATCCGTGGGGGACCGGGTCCTCATCGCGGCGGTGACGAGCTGTGGGGTGTGCGCCGCGTGTCGCACCGGTCGCGAGAACATCTGCGAAGCGGGGGAGATGCTGGGCAACCACGTGGACGGCGGATATGCCGAGTTCGTGGTGGCTCCGGCCAGAGACACCTTCCTCCTCCCGGACGAGGTGCCCCTGGAGGAGGGCTCCATCATCGCCGACGCCGTCACCACGCCGTACCACGCGGTGGTGAACCGCGGCCGGGTGCAGCCCGGTGACGCGGTGGTGGTCTTCGGGTGCGGGGGGGTGGGGCTCAACGTGGTGCAGCTCGCCGCATCGCTGGGCGCACGGGTGGTGGCGGTGGACATCGCTCCGGCGAAGCTGGCGTGGGCGGAGCGGCTGGGTGCCGCGCGGACCATCGATCCCTCCGCGGTGGAACGGCTGGACCGGGCGGTGCGCGAGGCCACCGGAGGCGCCGCCGACTGGGTCTCGGGTTTGCCCACCACCTCGAAGGCCACGTCGGCGGCGCTGGCGGCGCTCCGCACCGGAGGGCGGGCCGTCTTCGTGGGATACAGCCCCGACGCCGTCACGCTCAACTCCGGCCGGATCATGTTCCGCGAGCTGGAGATCAGCGGCTCGCTGGGATGCCGTCCCGTGGACTACCCTCGCGTCATCGAGCTGGCGCGGCAGGGCCGGATCCGACTCACCGACCTCGTGACGCATCGTTATCCTCTGGAGGAGCTGAACGCGGCGCTGGACACGCTCCGCTCGGGAGAGGCCGTCCGCGTCATCGTCACGCCCTGACGGAGGTGCCTTCGCCAGGGCGTACCCCCAGGTAGGAGGGCGCTGTGCCGGACCGAATCATCGAACCGTTCCGCATCAAGGTAGTGGAGCCCATCCGCATGACGGGGCCCGCCGAGCGTCTCCGGGCGCTCGAGGCGGCGGGCTACAACGTCTTCAAGCTGCCCGCCGCCGACGTCCTCATCGACCTCCTCACCGATTCCGGCACGGGGGCCATGAGTTCGGAGCAGTGGGCCGCCGTCATGCGAGGAGACGAGTCGTACGCCGGAAGCCAGTCGTGGTATCGCTTCGAGGCGGCGGTGAAGGGGATCTTCGGCTTCAAGCACGTCATCCCCACCCATCAGGGGCGTGCCGCCGAGCGCATCCTCTTTTCCACCGTCTGCCGTCCCGGGCATGTGGTGCCCAGCAACGGACATTTCGACACCACCCGCGCCAACATCGAGATCACCGGCGCCGAAGCGCGCGACCTGCCGGCGCCTCAGGGGCTGGTGGCCTCCGAACCGCACCCCTTCAAGGGGAACATGGACGTGGAGGCGCTTCGCGCGCTCATCGACGAGCTGGGCCCCGAGCGGATTCCACTCTGCATGCTCACCGTCACCAACAATACCGGGGGCGGTCAGCCCGTCTCCATGGCGAATATCCGCCAGGTGAGTCAGGTCTGCCGGGAGGCGGGGATCCCGCTCTACATCGACGCGTGCCGCTTCGCGGAAAACGCCTACTTCATCAAGCTGCGCGAGGAGGGCTACCAGGACACGCCGGTGCGGGAGATCGCCCGCGAGATGTTCTCCTACGCGGATGGGTGCACCATGTCCGCCAAGAAGGATGGCCTCGCCAACATCGGGGGCTTCCTGGCGACGAACGATGACGCACTGGCGGAACAGGAAGAGACGCTCCTCATCCTCACCGAGGGGTTCCCCACCTACGGCGGCATGGCTGGCCGGGACCTGGATGCCATCGCCGTGGGGCTGGAGGAGGTGCTCCACGAAGACTATCTGCAATACCGCATCGAGGTCTCTCGTTACCTGGGCGAACACCTCACGCGTATCGGCATCCCCATCATGCAGCCGCCCGGCGGGCACGCCGTCTACATCGACGCGGCGGCGTTCCTGCCCCACGTGCCTCCGTTGCAGCTACCCGGACAGTCGCTGGTGGCGGAGCTGTACCTGGCGGGTGGGATCCGGGCGGTGGAGGTGGGCACGGTCATGTTCGGCCACCCCGACCCGGAGACAGGGGAGGAGGTGCCGGCGCGCATGGAGCTGGTGCGCCTGGCCATTCCCCGCCGGGTCTACACCAAGAGCCAGATCGACTACGTGATCGACACGGCAGAAGAAGTGTGGGCACGGCGGGAGCGTATCGGAGGGTTCCGCATCGTCGAGCAAAAGCCGGTGCTCCGCCACTTCGCGGCGCGCTTCGAGCCGCTGTATCCCCTGGGGCAGGAGGTCCCATGAGCGACACCCCCACGGCCATCCTCCGGGACCAGCACCGGAAGATCCTGAAGATCGCCGACGTGCTGGAGGAGGTGCTCGCCCACGAGCCCGAGCCCGGACGTCTGGACTTCGATGCGGTGGAGGACTGCGTCACCTTCATCCGTCTCTTCGCCGACGCGCTGCATCACGGGAAGGAGGAGGAGCGCCGACGAGGCGTAGCAGCGCTACGGCGAGGAGGAGCGGCGATGGATCAACCGCGAACCCACCACGTGCCCATCCACCTGCAGGACCATGACATCGAAGATTGTGGGTTGGGCGCGGCACGGCCCCGCCTCCGTCGTTGGCGCTCCTCGACGTAGCCTGGGCTACGCCGTCGTCGCGCCGCCTAGGATTCGGGGCCGTGGCACGCCCAACGCGGTCCGCTCCCTTACTCGGACAGGCTCCCAGGCTCGTCCACGCCGCACGGGGCTGTATCGATCTCATCCGAGCCCACATCGGCAAGGAGGACCATGTCCTCTTCGAGATGGCGGACCGGATGATCGACGCCGGGCGCTGCCGCGCGCCCTGTCAGGCGTACGAGGGCGTGTGCCGGCGCCGCTTCGAGGGGTGCACCGTGGCGGAGCTGGAGGCGATCCTGGAGCGACTGCTGGAGCGCTACCCCGGCGCCTGAGGTGTGCCGCGCCCCGTGACGCGGCGTGCCGCCTTCTGCATCCTTCCCGGGTGACGACCACCCCATTCCATCCGACTCCGGACCACCTGGAGGGCGCAGCGGCGGGGCCGGTGGATCCCCCGGCCCGCCCCGGGTCCCGGTTCGCCGCGTGGCTGCGGCGGCCGGGGCGGGTTGCGCTGGTGGTGGCGTTCCTCGCCGTCCTCGTCTACCTCCCGGCGCTGCGGAACGGGTTCGCCTACGACGACGCCCACGTGCTCCTGGAGAACCCCGAGCTGCGCTCGTGGAAGACGCTTCCGCGTGCCGCGCTCCGTCCGTACTGGCACGGCCACGAAGGCGAGCTGGATCTGGGACTCTGGCGCCCCACCACCACGCTGGCGCTGGGGCTGCAGTACGCGCTGGTTGGCGAGGACCCCAGGCTCTATCACGCGGTGAACGTGGCGGCACACGCCGCCGTTTCCGCACTGGTGGTGTTCCTCCTGTGGGCGCTGGTGGCGCCAGGCATCGCGGCGGCGGCGGGGCTCCTGTTCGCCGTCCACCCCGTCCACGTGGAGGCGGTGGCCAACGTGGTGGGCATCTCCGAGCTGCTGGCGGCGCTCTTCGCGCTCCTGGCGCTCCGGGTCCACCTGGAAGGTGCGGACTCGCCCCGGAGGGGTGTGCTGGTGGCCACCCTCGGGGCGCTGGCGTTCGGAGCGAAGGAGAGTGCGGCCGTCCTCCCGGCGCTCCTCCTCCTCACCGACGCCGCCCGGCAGCGGCTCAGGCCGGCGGAGCTCGCCGGGGCGCTCCTGCGGAGGCGCTGGAGCTACGGCGCGCTGGCGGTGGCGCTGGGTGCGCTGGTGTGGCTCCGCCTCCAGGTGCTGGGCTCGGTGGCCCGCGCGTCGGCGGCGCTGGGCGCGGGACTCCTGGCGGAGGTCCCGCGGGTCTGGACGCTGGCGCAGGTGTGGGCACACCAGTTCCGCCTCATGGTGTGGCCGTGGGATCTCTCGGTGGACTACTCCCCCGACGTGGTGCCCCTGGCGCTGGGTCCTACGCCGTTGGCCTGGACGGGGTTGGCGCTGACGCTGGGG
>WGEM01000614.1 GCA_015492755.1 Gemmatimonadota bacterium
GACCGGGAGGTCGTGGGTGTGCACCGGGTGGACGGCGGCCTCATCACGCCCGGCGAGATCCTGGCGGCGGTGCGGGGAGAGCGCGTCCCGGCGGCTTCCACCGGGAGCGAGGCATGAGCGACCTTCCCGTCACCTACCTGGATCCCGCCACCCTCCCCTTCCCCTTCTGCCCGGGGTGCGGGCACGGGACCATCCTCGAGCGCCTCGACGCCGCCATGGCCGAGGTGGGGCTGGATCCGGGGAGCGTGGTGCTGGTCACCGACATCGGGTGCGCGGGCCTCTCGGACCGGCACTTCGTGACCCACGCCCTCCACGGACTCCACGGGCGGTCGGTGACGTACGCGTCGGGGATCAAGCTCGCCCGCCCCGACCTGCACGTGGTGGTCCTGATGGGCGACGGCGGCTGCGGGATCGGGGGGCATCATCTCATCAACGCCGCCCGCCGCAACATCGGCGTCACCGTGGTGGTCTTCAACAACCTCAACTACGGGATGACGGGTGGGGAGCACTCGGTGAGCACCCCGCCCGGGGCCGTGACGGCCACCACTCCGCTGGGCCAGATCGAGCGTCCCATGGACATCTGCGGTACGGTGGCGGTGAACGGAGCCGGGTTCGTGGCCCGCACCACCACCTTCCACGGCGACGTGACGGAGCTCCTGGCCCGGGCGCTCAGGCACGACGGGTTCGCCCTGGTGGACGTGTGGGAGCTCTGCACCGCGTACTACGCGCCCAGGAACCGGCTGAGCCGGCGCTCCATGGAGACCGTCCTGGAGGAGCTGGGGTTCGCCACCGGGGTCCTGCGGGAGGAGCCCCGGCCCGAGATGGCCGCGGCCTACCGCCGGCAGCACGCCGCGGTGCGGGGGGATCCGGCCTTTCCGGCCCGCGGCCTGCCCGTGGAATTCTCCTCCTCCCTGCCGGCGCCGTCGCGTTGGCTCCTGGCGGGGGCGGCCGGCCGGCGAATCGGGTCGGCGGCCGGCGCGCTGGCCCGCGCGGCCGTGCGGTCCGGGCTGCACGCTACACTTCGCACCGACTACCCGGTGACGGTGCGCACCGGGTACTCCCTGGCCGAGGTCATCCTGTCGCCGGAGCCGGTGCGCTTCACCGGCGTGGACCATCCGGACGTGGTTCTGGACCTCTTTCCCGAGGGGCACGCCCGGGTGGCGGAGCGGATCCGGGCGCTCCCGGAGGAGAGCGTGGTGTACCGCACGCCGGCGGTGCCGGAGGTGGAGACCCTGGCGGAGATCCGCACCGTGGACCCCTCGGCGCTTCCAGGCCTCGGGCGGCGGAGTGACCGGTGGGCGGTGGCGGTGCTGGCCCGGGCGGTGGCGGAGACCGGCGTGCTGGATCCCGGGGCGCTCGAGGCCAGCGTCCGCGCGGAGGACCGGGAGATGGTCAGGCGGCGATGGCCTGCATCACCAGCCCCGTGATCCACGCGGCGTACGTCCCCAGCGCGTAGCCCAGCACCGCCAGGAGCACCCCGGTGGGCGCCAGACTGGGGTGGAAGGCCGAGGCCACCACCGGCGCCGAGGCGGCGCCGCCCACGTTGGCCTGGCTTCCCACGGCCATGTAGAAGACGGGCGCGCGGATGAGCTTCGCCACCAGGAGGAGGAGCACCGCGTGGAAGGCGATCCACACGCCTCCGATGGCGAAGAGGCCGGGGTTGCTGAAGACGGCGGAGACGTCCATCCCCAGCCCGATGGAGGCCACCAGGAAGTACAGCATCGCCGAGCCGATGCGGGACGCTCCGGCGCCCTCCAGGTTCCTGGCCTTCGTGAAGGAGAGGAGGAGTCCGCCCGTCGTGGCGATCACCACGATCCAGAAGAAGGCGCTGGTGAGGGAGAGGCGGGCCAGCCCCGGAGCCTCCGCGGCGATCCAGCCGGCGATCCCGCCCCCCAGGGCGTGGGCGAGGCCGGTGATTCCGAAGCCCACCGCCAGGATCAGCATCAGGTCCGTGAGGTTCAGCACGCGGGCGTGTTCGTCATGGAAGGTCTCCACCCGGCGCTTCAGGTCCTCGATGGCGCTGGTGTCCGCCCCGGTGCGCGCGTCGATGGCGGCGGCCCGTCCCGCCATGAAGAGGAGGATGGCCATCCACAGGTTGGCCCACAGGACGTCCAC
>WGEM01000615.1 GCA_015492755.1 Gemmatimonadota bacterium
CCGGTGGGACCATCACCGGAGTGGGGCGCTTCCTCAAGGAGAAGAAGCCGTCGGTGCGCTTCATGGGCGTGGATCCCGACGGGTCTATGATCGCTCCGTACTTCAATACCGGGGAGAAGGTGGAGGGCCACCCCTACAAGGTGGAGGGCGTGGGCAACGACAAGATCCCCGGGACGCTGGATCTGGAGGTGGTGGACGAGTACCGCACGGTGGACGACGGCGCCGCGTTCCGCATGGCGCGCCGGCTCACCCGGGAGGAAGGTCTCTTCGTGGGAGGGAGCAGCGGGATGCTCGTCCAGGGAGCGCTGGACGTGGCTCGCGAGGTGGACGATCCCGAGGCGCTGGTGGTGACGCTGGCGCCGGACTGGGGCGAGCGATACCTCAGTAAGATCTACGACGACGAGTGGATGCGGGAGAACGGGTTCCTGGAACGGCCTCGCCGCCAGAGCGCCCGCGAGCTCATCGAAGGGAAGGAGCGCACTCTGGAGGCGCTCATCAGCGCCGAGCCCAGGACGCCGGTGCGCATCGCGCTCTCCACCCTCACGGCGCACAACGTGAGCCAGCTCCCGGTCATCCTCGACGGATCCTGCGTGGGCTCGGTGACGGAGGGGGCGCTCATGGCGCGCGTCATCGAGGAGCCCTCCCTCCTGGACGATCCCGTGGAGGGGGTCATGGGCCCGCCCTTCCCGGTGGTGGACGCGCACACCGACGCGGAGGAGGTCCGCCGCCTTCTGGCCCGCGACCACGCCGCGTGTCTGGTGCGGGAGGGGGGGGAGCTGGTGGGCATCATCACCCGCTACGACGTGGTCAAGGCGCTCACCGCATGAAGGTCGCCGTCCTCATGGGGGGCAGCTCCGACGAGCGGGAGGTGTCGCTGGCGTCGGGGGCTCAGGTGGTGGACGCGCTCCGTGAGGCGGGCGTGGAGGTGGAGGGGGTGGACCGGCGGAGCGTCTTCGAGTTCCTGGAGGCGCCGGCGGTGCGGGAGGCGGACGTCTGTTTTCTGGCGCTGCACGGTGGAGCCGGTGAGGACGGCACGCTCCAGGCACTCCTCTCCGAAGCGGGTGTGGTGTACACCGGGAGCGATCACCTGGGGTGCGCGCTGGCCATGGACAAGGACGTGAGCAAGCGGCTGGTGCGCGACGCCGGCATCGCCACCCCCGAGTGGCTCACCGCGCCCCCCGCACCGGAGGCGAAGGTGGTGGTGGAGCGCCTGGGTCTTCCGCTGGTGGTGAAGGCGTCGGGAGGGGGTTCGTCGCTCCGCCTGGAGGTGGCGCGCACCGTGAAGGAGGTGGAGGAGGCGCTGGAGCGCAGCCGGAGCTGGGACGACGTGGTGGTGATGGAGCGGTGGGTGGAGGGCCGGGAGGTGACGGTGGGCATCCTGGGCGAGGATGCCCTCCCGGTGGGGGAGATCGAGCCCGCCCACGACTTCTTCGACTATGCATGCAAGTATGAGCCGGGGCTGGCCCAGGAGATCTTTCCGGCGCGCCTGGACGCGGCGGTCTCGACACACATTTCGGAGCTGGCGCGTCGGGCGCACCGGATGCTGCGGCTGCGGGATTACTCCCGCGTGGACTTCATCCTTGACGAGGCGGGTACGGTGTGGTTTCTGGAGGCCAACGCGCTCCCTGGACTCACGGCCAACAGCCTCCTGCCGAAGGCCGCCGCCGCCGCTGGGCTCACCTTCTCGCAGCTCTGCGTCCGGATCGTGACGCTGGCCGCCCGTCGGAGCCCGACGGGTCGGAACTCCGCCGGGGACCAGGTGTTTGGAGATGTCCCACGCCGCGGCATCTTCGGCATGAGTTGAGACGATGTACGGGACCCGGAGTTACGGCTTCAGCTTCGCGCTCACCCCCGTGGTGAAGCGCCTCATCGTGGCGAACGTCGTCGTCTTTTTCCTGACGCTCCTGGTGGGCCGGTCGTTCATGTTCGACTGGTTCGCCTTCCAGCCCACCCGGGTCATCCTCCGGCCCTGGGGCGTGTTCACCTACATGTTTCTCCACAGCGATCTGATGCACCTCGCTGTGAACATGCTGGTGCTCTTTTTCTTCGGCCCTCCGCTGGAGGCTCGCTGGGGCGGCCGGGAGTTCTTCCGGTACTACGTGATCTGCGGGCTGGGTGGCGTTGCGCTCAGCTATCTCTTCCTTCCGGCGGCGGTGGTGGGGGCGTCCGCCGCGGGATACGGCATCATGCTGGCCTTCGCCATGAACTGGCCGGACGCGCCCATCTATGTCTGGGGCATCTTCCCGGTGAAGGCGAAGTACCTGCTGGGCTTCCTCTTCGTGCTGGCGGCGCTGAGCGCGGTCCAGGGGTCGGGCGGCGGCGTGGCGCACTTCGCCC
>WGEM01000616.1 GCA_015492755.1 Gemmatimonadota bacterium
CGGGCACCTACCGGGTGACCATCGACGCCACCGACTCCGACATTCCGGGCGCCGTCACCTTCGGCGGAACCGCCAGCGTGCTGGTGTCGGTGACCACGGGCGCCACCGGCGTGGTGAACTTCCCCTTCGACATCGTCACCCAGTACGTGAAGAGCCATGCGTTCCTGGGCACCGATGCCGACGTGGCCGCTTCGCCGGGCCCCGGCGTGAGCCCCCTGTCGGGCGTCACCATCGACCTCTATGACACCCAGGCCAACGCCGCCGCCGGCGGCGCCACCGGGCGTCTCGGAACCGCCACCACCGGTTCGGACGGAAGCGTGACGTTCAGCTTCACCCGCGCCAACGACGACAGCCCCGGCGGCGGGCCCGACAACATCGTCTTCGCCCGGTACCGCTCCGTGGCGTCGGGGAACAAGTCCATCAACGGCGAGATGATCCACGAGATCAAGTACGACGCCCGGGACTCCCTCGTCATGGCGCCCGATACCTTCGACCTGCTGAACTCGCAGATCATCCTGCGGTTCGACGCGAAGGACGGGATGGACAACACGCTGGGCGGGTGGAACATCGCGCTGTGGCGGAACAGCACCAGCGTGGCCGCCATCCAGTCCGGCGTGACGAGCTCCAGCGGCCTCGGCCGGTTCGTTGAGAGCACCGGACCCGCGGCGCTCCCGGACACGTTCTTCGTGCGGCTGAGCCAGGCGCAGGCCGGCGCGAACGGACACGGGTTCGACCAGACGCCCGAGCCGCAGGACGGCGCGGCGTCGGGCCAGTACCTCATGATCGTCCACGACGGAACCCAGCCTGACTCGGTGTTCCTCGGGACGGAGCGCATCAACTACACGGATGCCGACATCCAGGTGCGCGCGCACCACGAGATGGACGACTCCACGGACATCGCCACCTTCTCGGGTGGTGACGCCATCGCCGGGTCCACGAACCTGGACGTCCAGCTCTACATGGTGAACAGCGACGGCACCACCACTTCGGTGGCCGGTCCGTTCGCGCTGGCTCCGGGAACCGGTGACATCACCTTCGGCGTCAACGGCGTCGGCGGCACCATCGCCACGGGCAAGACCTACCAGGTCCGCGCCCGCTCCCGTGTGGCCAACCAGGACGTGCTGAACGACACCCTCCTCACCGTCAGCCTCGACGGGAAGATGCAGGCCGACACGCTGGACGCCCTCAAGGGCTCGGCCGGGTACTCGTCGTTCGCCTGGAAGTACAACGACGGCATGATCACCGGTACGGTCCGGGCCGCGGACGGCACCAACGCCGACGGGCTCACCGTGACCATCAAGCCGACGTCGGACAACATCCAGTCCAACATCACCGACACCACCCTGACGGTGGCCGGCGGTGCGTACAGCATCGGCGGGCTGCGTGAGGGTCCCTACATGGTGACGGCCGCCGAGGGCGACTCGGCCACCGTGTGGGAGCTGATCGCCTTCACGGGCTCGGGCAACACCGACGCCCGGAACGGCACGCGTGACCTGCAGGGCGCCACCGACGGCGACATCGTCAACTTCCGCGCCCAGCGTCTGGACACCAAGATCCTCGGTGTCGTGATCAACGACCGTGACAGCGACTTCACGGTCATCGATCCGGACGAGGCGCTGGCCGGCGCCACCCTGGAGCTGTACCGCGACGGCTCCGGCGCCATCGGCTTCGACACGCTGGTGGCGACGGCGACCACGGACGGCAACGGAGCGTACAGCTTCGAGGGCCTCCGTGAGGGCCGCTACATGGTGAAGTGGGTTGCCGGAACGCCCACGACCGATCAGGACGTGTTCCGGAGCCTCACCACCGACACGGCTGTGGCCACCACGGCTGCGACCACCGTCGGCTCGGGTGCGAACAACACCCGTGTGGTGGGCACCACGACGCCCGGGACGCTCCCGCGGTGGAACTACGCGACGAGCCAGGTTGACGGTGGATTCCTGCCGGCCAACTTCTCGTTCCTGTTCAAGAACACGAAGGTCACCGGTACGGTCACCGACCAGGGGACCGGCGCGGGGATCGCGGCGATGACCATCTCGCTGCGGCGCTGCGACGACTCCACGGGTGCCACCTCGCCGCCTCCGGCGGTTGGCGGTGGTGTGATCTGCACCACCTTCCTCGGGACGACCCAGAACACCGTGACGGATTCCAGCGGTAAGTTCGAGTTCACGGGTCTCATCGAGGGCGTGTACCAGGTGACCCCGCAGCCCGGTACGGTTGGCGGCTACACCAGCGCCAGCCCGGCTGCGAGGCTGTACCTGACCGTCGGCAACGCCGACATCGAGGACGGTACCTTCACGGCCAACTGATGAAGGCCTGAAGGAACGAGCCGCGA
>WGEM01000617.1 GCA_015492755.1 Gemmatimonadota bacterium
AACTTCGGCTCGGGGACCCCCTACACCCGCGCCGTGGGATCCTTCGCCTACTACTCGCCGGACTTCATCGTGCACGGCGGCCGGTTGGACTGGGCGGGCGCCGACGACGCCTCCGACGACCTGGGCGGATATGCCGTGGTGCTGGAGGAACGCAACGCCTCCCGCTATCCCGCCTACCACAGGCTCGATCTCAGCGCCCGCAAGACGATCCGGAAGTCGTGGGGGGTGCTGACGCCCTACGTGGACGTGGTGAACGCCTATAACCGGCGCAACGTGCTCTTCTACTTCTTCGAGTACGACCGGGACCCGCCCGTCCGTTCCGGAATCTCCATGTTCCCGCTCCTGCCCACCTTCGGCCTGGAGGTGAGGTTCCGATGAGGCGCGCGGGACGGCGAGGTTCGGTACGCTGGATGGCGTCGGCCTTCATGGTGGCGGTGATGCCGGCGTGTGCCATCCAGGAGCGTACCATCGTGGAGGTGGAGGACGTGGTGGTGGCGGAAGTCTACGTCGAGGTGGGGGCCACCGCCGCCGGAGGGAGCCGGGTCATCGCCTTCCTCCACCGCACCGTGGGCGGCCTGGGACCCGGTTTCCATCCCGTCCCGGGGGCCCGTCCAGTGATCCGCCGGGGCACCGGGGAGACGC
The DNA here is from genome assembly GCA_015492755.1 of Gemmatimonadota bacterium. Classification (GTDB taxonomy): domain Bacteria; phylum Gemmatimonadota; class Gemmatimonadetes; order Longimicrobiales; family Gaopeijiaceae; genus S146-37. The sequence goes on from WGEM01000617.1 coordinate 643, forward strand.
TGGAGCTGGGACCCGCGGAGCTGGAGACGTGCGCCGCCACCCTTCCTGTGGACGGGACCGGCTCCTGTTACTGGCTACCCCCGTCGGTGGCCGGCACACTCCTCCCGGGGGAGGCGTTGGAACTCACCATCGAGCTGAGGGACGGCGCCGTGCTCCGCAGCGCCACCCGTATCCCGGGGGATTTCGCGCTGGCGGGTGTGGGTCCGGAGAAGACCTGCCTCCTTCCCCCGGACACGCCGTGGGAGCTCCGGTGGTCGGTGGCGGAGGGCGCCTGGTCGTACGTGAACGAGACGGCCATCTACGGGCTCCCCGCAGCGCTGGCGCCCCGCGGGATCGAGGTGGAAGAGGATCCGCTGGAGCTTCTGGGGCTCTCCATCTCCGCCGCTGACACCGCCATCGTCTTCCCCGCCGAGTTCGGCGTATTCAACCGATTCGAGCTGGACCGTGCCCTGGCGCTGGCGCTCCAGGGGGGGCTCCCGGCGGGAACTTCGGCCCGCATCGCCATCACCGCGGCAGACCGCAATTACGTGAACTGGGTGCGGGGAGGGAACTTCAATCCGTCGGGTCAGGTCCGTGTGCCCAGCATCCGTGGGGGCGGTACCGGCGTCTTCGCCGCCACCGTGACGCGCTCCGTGGAGGTATGGGTTCCCGGCGGCACCACGCCGGACTCCCTGGTCAGTGGTCTACCGGAGTGCCCGGTGGGTGAATGAGGCGCGGGTCTTCCTCGGCAAGCATCGTCCGGAGTCTCGTCACCAGGAGCGCCACTGCCTCCCGGTTGTAGCCCCCCTCCGGGATGATGAGGTCCGCGTAGCGCCGGCTGGGTTCCACGAACTCCAGGTGCATGGGGCGGACGGTGCGCTCGTACTGGTCCAGCACCGACTCGGCGGTACGGCCGCGTTCCACCGTGTCCCGGCGAAGTCGCCGGAGGAGACGGATGTCGGCGTCGGTGTCCACGAACACCTTCAGGTCCATACGCTCCCGAAGATCCGGTTCGGCCAGAACCAGGATCCCGTCGAGGATGACTACCGGCTTCGGCTCGATGCGGACCACACGGCGGGCGCGGGTGTGCGTGGCGTAGTCGTAGCTGGGCGCCTCCACCGTGTCACCCCGGAGGAGCGCGTCCACCTGGCGTACCAGCAGGTCTGTTTCCAGCGCGTCGGGGTGGTCGAAGTTCACCGCGCATCGCTCGGCATAGGGAAGGTGTGCCAGGTCGCGGTAGTACCAGTCGTGACGGATGACCGCTACCCGGTCCTCTCCCAGCGCCCGAGCCACTTCGCGGACCACCGTGGACTTGCCGGATCCGCTCCCGCCGGCCACGCCCAGGACGAGCGGCCGGTGGGGCATCACGCGGACTCGTCCGGCACCACGTAGATGCGTCGCGCCAGCTCGCGCTCCACGTCCACCGGGGCGCGCTCGTCACCCACGCGGATCCCCACCACGTGGGCTTCGGGCTGCTCTTCGCGAACCTGAACGCGGACGCCCGGCACCAGGCCGCCGGCCGCCATCGTCCGGAGATCCGTGGCCTCCTCGTCCCGCACGGCGCGCACCCGCACCTGGGCGCCGGGGGGGGCGTCGGCCAGCGTGGCGCGGTCCGTCCGCTCGATTTCTCCGGCCTGCGTGGGGATGGGCGCGCCGTGGGGATCGTACTCCGGAGATCCCAGCGCCTGGGCCATCTTCTCCACGAGGGTGTCGGAGGCGGCATGCTCGAGCCGTTCCGCCTCGTCGTGCACGTCGTCCCAGGTGAAGCCCAGCCGTTCGCAGAGGTAGGTCTCGATGATCCGGTGGCGCCGCAGGACCCGCAGCGCTTCTCGTGTGCCCGCCTCGGTGAGGCGGACGCCCCGGTACGGGACGTGCTCCACGAGCTTTTCGGCCGCCATCCGCTTGATCATGCCCGTCACGGACGCGGGCTGCACGTCCAGTGCCTGGGCGATGGCCGAGGTGGACGCGGCGTCGCCCGCCTCGGTGAGGCCGTAGATGGCCTTCAGATAGTCTTCCACCGACGGAGAGAGGCTTCGCGAACCCATGGC
>WGEM01000618.1 GCA_015492755.1 Gemmatimonadota bacterium
CGCCCCGGAGGGTGGCGGAGGGGGCGGAGCCTCCTCCCCGGGCGCTTCCGGAGGTACGGTGGCGGTGGCTGCCGGCGCGGTTTCGCCGTCGCCGGATCCCAGGAGCTCCGCCATCTCCTCTGGACTCAGCTCCGGCCCGTCGTCGGGTACCTCGTCGCCCAGCGCTTCCAGGTCTTCGGGCGTCAGGCCCAGCTCCTCATCGGAGGGAAGTTCGGGGAGGTCCCCGTCGTCCTTTCCCTTGGCCATGGTCTACCTTTCGAATTCAGCGCCCCGCCAGAGCGCGCACGATGTCGTCGATGCCTTCACGCACCCGGCCGGCGGGGAGCCCCGATCCGTTGGAGAGGATGGAGAACACGATCTCGCGCCCGTCGTCCCGTACGAGAAAGCCTGAGAGGGAGTTCACGTTGGAGATGGTCCCCGTCTTGGCCCAGACGCGTCCCCTCAGGTCCAGGAGGCGCTCCTCCAGCGTGGATTCGTCCTCGCCCGGCTCCGCCAGAGCGTCCCGGAAGATGGTACCGTGCGGCCCGAGGCGCATGGCGCGCAGGAGGCGCACCACCGCGCGGGGGGTCACCAGGTTGTAGGCGGAGAGGCCCGATCCGTCCCTCGGCGCCACGTCCAGGGAATCGATGCCCAGCGTGTCGGTGAGAAAGCCGAGGAGCACGCGACGGCCCTCCGGCCAGCTTCCCCGCTCGCCCGCCTCGGCGCCCAGCGTGCGGAGCACCTGCTCCGCCATCCAGTTCTGGCTCACCTCCAGGATGGCCTGCACGATCTCCGACGTGGGCGGCGACTCGAGCGTGAACACCAGGCCGGCGTTGGGGCAGCCGGGAATCGCGCCCGCCGCGCAGCCCCGACTCACCCGCATCCCCTCCTCCCACGCCACCTGGACGGTCCCGTCCACCTGCACGCCCCGGGCGTCCAGGGCGTGACCGAAGGCCACGGCCGCCCGGCGTACCGGATCGCGGATGGCGAAGCGGAGCGTATCCACGCTGCCCAGCGGCACATGGCCCCGGAGTTCCAGCTTCCGGGACTCGGGGAGGTAGTCCGCCGTCACGCGCCTCACCGAGTCGGACGGCGACGTGGTGACGAACGAGGTGAGGTAGTCGTGGTCGCCGTCGGGACGCCAGGTGACCTCCGCCGGCGTGCCCACCGCCGGCCCGGCCCGCACCACCACCCGGACGGTCCCTTCGTCGATGGCGAACGCCCCTCCGGTGGCGCCGTAGGCGTAGCGGAGGTCCTCCACCTCCCAGGTGGGGCCCACGGTGGTGGAGTCCCACGCGCTCACGTCGATGACGACGGAGCCGGTGACGTGGCGGAGTCCGCGCCACCAGAGGCTATCCGCCATGGCATAGAGGGCGTCCTCCCCCGACGGCCAGAAGCGCTCCGAGAGCGTGGGGTCGCCACGGGCCACCACCACCAGGTCCCCGTCCAGCGTCGGTCCCACCCGGGATCCGGCGGCCCAGGCCTCCGTCCGGTAGCGGTACCCCGGGCCCAGGAGCGAGAGGGCGGCGGCGCTCACCAGGAGCTTCTGATTGGATGCCGGGACGAACTTCTTGTGCCGGTTCCGTGCGTAGAGCTCCCGCCCCGACGTCAGCTCCACGGCGAGGACGCCGAAGTGCACCTGATCCAGCGGCGGGGTCTCCAGCACCTCGCGGATGGCGCCCCGGTCCACCGCCGGGCCACCCACGCCCAGGGCACCGCATCCCGGGAGGAGGAGAAGCGCCGTCAGGAGAAGCACGAAGCGTCGGGGGCTGGAATGGGAGCCTCCCCCGCGGAGTTCGCGTACGAAGGCGTCCAGCACCCGCTGGAAGCCCTCCGGCGCCGACATCTGCGACGGAGACATCCCCGTTAGTTGCCGTGCGGCGCGTGCGAACGCAGCCGCCGAGGAATAACCCACCCGGTAGGCGGTGGCCTCCACACCGCGGTGGTCGCGTGAGAGGTGGTGCGCCGCCATCAGGATCCGTCCCCAGAGGAGGAGCCGTCCCGCCGAAGGCAGCCCCTCCTGGCGCAGCATGCGCTGCAGGGTGGCGGGGCTCATGTCGAGAGCGATGGCCATGTCGTCGGCGCCGGCTTCCGAACCCCCGTGCTCCAGCGCCCAGCGGAGCACCTTCGCCGCGAACCCCGTCGGGGGCCCCCCGAGACGGCGTAGCACCTCCCGGGCCAGCGCGCCCCGTATGGCCCGGGTCACGGTGTCGCGAATGTCGCCTTCGCCCTGATTGGCCAGGATGAGCCCGTCCACACCGAGCCCACCCAGGAGATAGTAGTCCGGATCCACCGAGGCGTCGGCGAAGGCCACGGTGGCGACACTCGGGTGGCGATGGCAGAACGCCGCGATCTCCCGTTTGGCGGCGTCCCGGGTGGGATGGTCGGCGTCCACCACACAGACGTGGACTTCTCCGTCGGCGACGGCGGCGTGCGCCTCGTCCCACGAGTGCACCACACGGACATCATGCTCGGCACGAAGTGCCGAGCTCAGGCGGGCTGCCACCCGCGCATCGGGTTGTAGGACGATGAGGCGCGCCACACGCCGTCCTTCGGCCACGGGGTTGCGATTCGCCCCTGGGGGAAGGCACGGCAAAGTGTCCGGCATGCGGCCGGGAGGCAAGCGAGGGGGCCCTCGGTGCGGGCGGCGGGAGGCGTCTCCTCAGTCGCCGCGGACCAGCTTGACGGCGGTCCCGTAGCAGAGCATCTCGGCGGCGCCGGACATGACCATGGAGGTCTGGAAGCGCACCGCCACCACGGCGTCCGCACCCATCATCTGAGCCTCCTCGATCATCCGGTCGATGGCCTGCTCCCGGGCCTCCGCCAGCATCTTGGTATATTCATGGATCTCGCCGCCGGCGACGTTGCGGAGCGCCGCCAGGATGTCCCGCCCCAGGTGCCGTGCGCGGATCGAGCTGCCGCGCACGAGGCCCAGGGACTCTTCGATCTCTTCCCCGGGCACGTCCGGAGTGGTCACCACGATCATCGTTGCACGTCCTTGTACGGGTCGGAGCCCCACTCCCGGTACCGCTCCCAGATCACCGAGGCCAGGAGGAGGAGGATTCCGATGACGATGGCTCCGGTGGCGAGTTTTTCCCAGGGGTCCACCGCCGACGTGGCGAAGACGTAGGCGCCGTAGATGGAGCTGTCTCTTATACACATCTCCGAG
>WGEM01000619.1 GCA_015492755.1 Gemmatimonadota bacterium
GTCCTCGCCCTGTCGCGCACTCCGTCACTCATCGCCGCCCCCTCATGCAAAGAGGATGTTCTCCACGAAGGTCTCCAGCTGGATCTGCAGGTGGTCGAAGGAGGTCATGCGCTCCTCGAACTCCGTGACGAAGTAGGGCACGCCCTCCGCGTCCAGCGCCTGCGCGTATGCCACCTGCTCGTCCAGGCCCGGCTCGCACATCTTGGCGGCCGCCACGATGGCGGCCTCGGCATCCGAGGCCCGGATGCGCTCCAGCAGCATCTTCTCCTTCGGCTTGCGGAGATCGTGCTGGACGGGGCTGTAGGAGGAGTCGTCCAGATAGGCCACTGCCAGGTTGCGCACCGGATCGCCCTCCCGGGGGACATCGGAGAGGATCCAGCGAAGCCCGATGAGGAGGTCGTCGTCCACCACGTAGCAGAAGTCGGCGATGGCGCGGAGGAGATCCAGAGGCGGTTGCTCGCAGAACCCCCCTTCGAAGACCACCCGCACCTTGTCCTGCTTGCGTGCCTCACGGGATTCGATGAGGGGGATGGCCCAGCGCAGGAGCGCATTGTGCTCCTCCCGCGTGATGAGCCCCGCCAGCGCCGTCAGCACGTAGGCCTCGTGGACCGGGAGCAACCACGGGGTCTTCCGCCGGATCCGGTACAGACCCCGGAGGAGACGCCGGTTCTCGTTGAAGACCTCGATGGAGCGGCGGATGTCATCGTCGTTGGCCCGCCGGCCCGCCACCTCCTCCAGCTCCGCCAGCATCCGGCGGTACTCCTCGGTGAGCCAGGCCGCCGAGAAGCGCGAGTTGGGATTCTGGGGGAGGTAGAGGATCTGCGCGGGCTCCGGCCGGTTCCGCCCCCAGATGGCCGCGAGATTCCGGGCGCCGTCGCAGATGGGATGGGTCACGAACATGTCCAGCACCAGATCGCCCGTGAGCGCCACCTCCAGGGAGGACCGGAGGATGGAGCACAGATACGACCCGAAACGGGAATCCGCATGCTCCCGATCCACCTGCGCGCCACGCACCTTCACCGGGAGCATCCCCACCGCGTGCGCCAGCTCCTCCGGGAAGTAGACCCGGAAGTGTCCCAGGACGCGCCCGCCCGCCTCCCTCCAACGCTTCACGGTGGGAAAGGTGGGATCCTCCACCACGTCGAAGCAGAGGTGGAGCACGGCGTCCAGCCCCTCGTCGAAGGGCAGCTCCAGGAGGGGAAGGGGCTCGGCGCCGGCACGCTCCGGCTGCGTTGCGCTCATCTCACGCTCCTTTCCAGACGGGAGGTCGTTTCTCCATGAAGGCGGCCAGACCTTCTCGGGCGTCCTGCAGCTCCATGAGCTCCTCCAGGTAGATCCGCTCCGCCTCCGCCAGCGCGGCAGGAAGGGGGCCCTGGACCCCGGCGCGCACCGCCCGCTTCGTGAGGCGGAGCACCGGCGCGCTGAGCCCCGCCATCCGGCGCGCGTAGTCCTCCGCGGCGTCGCGGAAGCCTTCGGCGTCGAACACGTGCTGCACCAGGCCGAAGGCGTGGGCCTCCTCTGCAGAGACCGTCCTGCCGGTGAGGCAGAGGTCCATGGCGCGCGCCGGGCCCACGAGCCGGGGGAGCACCGCCGCGGCGAAGGGCGGGAAGACGCCCAGCTGGATCTCCGGCTGGCCCAGCTTCGCACCCGCACGTGCCAGCACGACGTCGCACGCCAGCGCCACCTCGAGACCGCCGCCCAGCGCGGCGCCGTTCAGCGCCGCCACCGTGGGAATCTCCAGCTCCAGGAGCGCGGTGAGGGCGTCGTGGAACACGCGCATCATCGCGTGGACGCGGGCCTCGGTGTGATCCGCCACGTCCACACCGGCGCTGAAGGCCTTGCCCTCCCCGGTCACCAGGAGGACGCCAGCACCGGGGTCGGTGGCCACACGACGGACGGTCGCCCCCAGCTCCTTCAGGGTGGCGATGTCCAGGACGTTCAGCGGCGGCCGGTCCAGCACCAGGCGCCGCAGCGTGCCGTCCGACTCCAGCCGGACGGCGGCGCCTCCGGCGCGCCCGGACGCCGTGGAGGCGGGTGCATGGGTGCGGCTCATCGACTCCTCCCCCCGTGGGTGCACGACAGACCGGCGCCACCCGCGAGCGCCGCACCTGCGGGCGCGGCTCGCCTCCGGCGGTCACCGGCGGAGTGGCAGGGGAGGGTCGTCCGGCTATCTGTCACTCCAGAGCACGATCGTAAAATAAGCGACAGACAATTTCAGGGCAATGCAGCCGGGGCGGTCCTGGCCACCGGATGCGGAGTGGAGCGCTAGGAGTCCCCGCTGTTGAACGCAGACCGCTCAGCCCGGTGCGGAACTGACCACCAAAAGCCTTGCCGGCACGCCGCCGTCCGCGTCAATTACACTCTTCCGGAGCCCCCCATCACGGAGCCATCCCATGGCCCGAGTCCTCATCGTCGACGACGACGAACAGGCCCGACTCCTGGAAGGGTCCATCCTGGAGAGGGCGGGGCACGAGCTCTTCTTCGCCCGCAACGGCGAGGAAGCCATGCGCGCCCTCCTGCGCAAGCGGATCGACGTGCTGGTGACGGATCTCCACATGCCCAGCGGGGACGGGCTGGAGCTCATCGAGGCCATCACCGGTCTCAACCCCGACGTGCGCATCGTGGCGGTTTCGGGCACCGGCCCCACCATGCTGAGCACCGCCGCCATGATGGGTGCGCACGCCACGCTGGCGAAACCCGTGAGCGCAGAGGAACTCCTCCGCGCCGTCGGCGACGCCACCGCCGCGGGCTGACCGCCGAAACGGCGCCCCCCGGCACCCGGCACCCCAGGACGACCCCCGCGGGCGTCGGGTGCCCGCTAACGCACGCCCGCTGCGTCCTCCTGGGCGTTCAGGACCACCGCCAGCGGGATATCCCCGAAGCCACTCCGCTGCGGGTTCTGCTGGCCGCCCGTAGCCTGGCGGACGTTGTTCGACACGTAGTCGAACACCTCGGTGAAGGTGATGATGGCGTCGCCGTCGGCGTCCGCCGCGCCCTTCAGACCCTCCAACAGGTAGTAGGTGAAGACGCCGTGGCCGCCCCAGCGCTCGTCTTCCTGCGAGAACTCGTTCACGTCCGCCGCCGTCATCATGAGACGTCGGGAGGGCGTGAAGAGCTGCGCGAACCCGCCCGCGATGGGGTTCCCTTCGAGGCCACCCACCGCTTCGCCGTCCGCGGTGCCGGCGGAGTGGCACGCGTCGGCGATCACCAGCACCCGCTCCGACGCGATCTGGCGGCGGAGCGCCGTCTTCACGTCCCACATGGGGAACCCGGTGGCCGCCAGCGCGTTCAGGTCGGCATCGTAGGGGAGGAGGTACAGGTTTTCCGGGCGGCCCGGATCCGGAGCGCCGTGACCGGCGAAGTAGATGACCACCAGGTCGTCCCAGTCCGCCTGCTGAAGGAAGACGAAGAGCGCCTCGCGCATGGCGGCTCCGGTGGCCTTCTCGTTCTCCAGATACAGCACCTCGTCGAAGGGCCCTGCGGCGTCGCTCTCCAGGAACTCCTTGATGGAGCGGGCATCCAGCGGCGCCCCCTTGAGGTCCGGGATGTCCGGCGACTGGTACTCGCCCACGCCGATGACCACCGCCCACCGCTTGTCGATGCGGGGCGCGGCCACCGTCTGCGTGGTGACACCTCCCTCACCCTCGGCGACGATGATGACGCTGTCCTTGCTCACCGGAAGGGAGAACTGCCGCCGGAACTTCTTCGCCACGGCGGGATCCACGCCCAGGCGTTTCGCCTCCTCGGGATCCAGCGGCTCGATGAGCGCCGGTGCGCCGTCCACCTCCACCTTCCTGGCGTCACCCACCACGACGCCCTCCAGCTCCACCGTGTTCGTGACGCCGGAGAGGCTCCCGCCACCCTTCTTCACCACGCCGATGCCACGGGTGGCCACACCCGAGGCGGGCTTCACGTCCGCCCGGATCACCGCCACGCCCGGAGCCTTCGCCCCGCCGGCGCCGGCGGTCTTGGAGGCGGCCTCCTGGATGGAGCCGGGATCGGGGACCCAGTACGCCTCCTCCTGCCACTCCCGCTCCTCCCAGTCGTTCATGATGGGGCCGATGAACTCCTGAATGACCTTCTGCGTGGCCTGGCGGATGGCCTTCGCCTTGGCCGCCTGGTCCGTCGCCTCCAGCGCCCGGGCCGAGGCCACCGCCTCCGAGATCACGTCGCCGTAGTCCAGACGCAGCGCCCGCACCGCCACCTCCGTGGTGGCGGTCACCAGCGTCCCATCCACCGGATCGGGGCGGGTGGCGTAATCCGCCACACCCAGGATGAGCAACTGCGCGCCCCAGTCGCGCCCCAGTTGCGTGGCGGCTCCGTCGTTGCCGTTCATGGCGGCCTGCACCAGATCCTGCTGCGCCGCGTCGATGGCCAGCGCCGGATCGATGACCGGGAAGCCGGCGTCGCGCAGGAAGGCGCTCATCTCCCGGGCGGCGACCTTCCCGCGCCCCTCCTCCTGGATGAAGACCAGCGTCCGGGGAAGGTCGGCGCGAAAGGTGATCTCCTGGGCCGCCGCCTCAGCACGCGGCCACGCCAGACCCGCGAAGATGGTCCAGGCCACCGCTACCGCGCCCACCGCCCTCGTGTTGGACCGCCTCATACGACTCCAGTTCATCCTTCACCTCCAGTGAGTCGTGCGATGGCACGCTCGGCGTCGCGATATCCCGGGTAGATCTCCAGGGCCTTCCGGTACTGCTCCAGCGCCTTGTCCACGTCACCCTTGTCCTCGTAGTCCACCGCGCGACTGAACGCGATGATGGCCTGGGTTGGGATGGGCGGAATCTCCGGCCGGTCGGACGGCGGAACCAGATTGAGCTGGCGCGTGAAGTCGTCGGCCATCGCCACGATCACCGACAGGAGTTCGCTGGTCTTGTCCATCTTCTTGAGCACCGAGACGATCTCGGACGTCTCCACGTCCACCGCCCGGATGTCCACGCGGAGCTGGTCGCCGATGCTCGCCACCTGACCGTAGAACATGTACTGGGCGCCCAGGAGCTTGCCCACCTCCACCGCGCTGCTCTCGTCCACGCGGCCCGACAGCGCCAGCCGCTGCTCCTGCAGGAGGTCGTTGAGCGCCTTGCGCTCCACGACGTTGATCCCGTCCCGGCCGCTGAACTCGGTGACCAGCATGGCGGAAACGGCCTTGCCGAGATTCACGGAGTTTCCGCCCTCTCCCAGCATGAAGCCGTTGAAGTCCATGACCGCCACCGTGGGGACGTTCGTCTCCTGGGCCCGGACCGGGCCCGAGCCGAGCAACGCCACGCCCCAGGCGACCAGAATCGCGGTCGTGAAGCTACGCACACCAACCTCCTGAGAAGGGGGGTGACCCCCGCAACGATCTTACCGGGCGAGGCCAGGAAAGGCGGCGACGGCAGCGAAGGAATTCCTTTGCCCGCCTCGACGGCACTCCGTAGTTTAAAGCTAGGCTTCCAGAGGGACGCGAGAAAAGGATTTTCTCCTCCGGTCGCACCCCCACGTTCTGCAGTTCCCGCTCCATCGGAGCCCCACCTCCAGAGGAGCCCATATGATGTACGCT
>WGEM01000620.1 GCA_015492755.1 Gemmatimonadota bacterium
CACCCTCACCCCCCGGGAGGAGGCCGCCGGGTGGCGGCTCCTCTTCGACGGCGAGACCACGGCGGGGTGGCGCGGCTACGGCCGGCCGGACATGCCGGACTCGTGGATCGTCGAGGATGGCACGCTGACGCTGCGGGCGTCGGGCGGCAACATGGACGGCGGCGACATCATCACCGAAGACACCTTCACCGACTTCGAGTTGGCCTTCGAGTTCAGGGTGGGCCCTTCGGGCAACAGTGGCGTCTTCTACCGGGTGCGCGAGGTTCCCGGCAAGGCTCTCTGGCAGGTGGCGCCGGAGTACCAGGTGCTGGACGATCCGGCGTACCCCGCCGCGGAGGACTGGGACCCGGCCACGCATCGCACGGCGGAGAACTACGACATGCACGCATCGGACAACCGCCCCGTGCGCCCCACCGGCGCCTGGAATCGGGGCCGCATCGTGGTCCGGGGCGACCAGGTGGAGCACTGGCTCAACGGCACTCTGGTGGTGGCGTACGAGCTGTACGGTGACGACTGGAAGGCCCGCCTCGCCGCCAGCAAGTTCGCCGCGGAGGAGGCCTACGCCCGCGCCCCGTCGGGATCCATCGGCCTGCAGGACCACGGCACCCCCGTCTGGTACCGCAACATCAGGATCCGCCCGCTGCCCCATGGGTAGCCGCCGCGCCCGAACCCGCGCCCGCTCCCACGTCCGCGTCCGCTCCACCGCCGTCCGGACCGCGGCCCGTGCTCCGCGCCTCCCCGGGAGGGACCGCGTTTCCGCCTTCTCGACCGCGGCGTGCCTCCTGCTTGCCGGGCTCGCCGCCGCCCCGGCCGCGAGTCAGGAGCGGATCGTCCTCTTCAACGGCCGGGACCTGGAGGGGTGGACGGTGCACGGCACGGAGCGGTGGTACGTGGACGACGGGGACCTGGTGTGTGAGAGCGGTCCGGACGCCGCCTACGGCTACCTGCGCACCGACGCCACCTACACCGACTTCGAGCTGACGCTGGAGTTCCGGCAGGAGGCCGAGGGGAACTCCGGCGTGTTCTTCCGCTCCCGGCTCGACGGCACGCGCATCACCGGCTGGCAGGCGGAGGTGGCGCCACCAGGGCTCTGGACGGGCGGCATCTACGAGTCGTACGGACGGGGGTGGCTGGCGCGGCCCGGGCCGGAGAAGGACGGCGTCCTGCGCATGGGCGAGTGGAACGAGATGCGGATCCGCGTGGTGGGCGACCGGGTCACCACCTGGCTCAACGGTGTGGAGATGGTGGATCTCACCGACGAGAAGATCGGCGCCGCCACCGGCCACATCGCCCTGCAGATCCACGACGGCGGCGGCATCCGGGTGCGGTGGCGCAACCTCCGGCTGGTGAGGCTGGACGGAGCGTGACGGAGGCGCGGGTGGTGTCGAGGGGACGTCCGATGCAGCGCAGCGGTCAGCGGCTCCGCTCCCGTGCCGCCTCCGCGTACTTCTGGAGGGCCCGGGGGATCGGGCCTTCCCACGCAGCCATGTCGAAGAGTTCGGCGGCCCGCGCGTAGAGCCGCTTCCGGCGGGCAGGAGATTCACAGAGACCCGCTTCGAGGAAAGCGTCTTTCGCGGCCTTCAACATGGCCCTCGCCCGCTCCTCGTCGTACACCATGCCGGTGGAGTCCCCGGGCGTCTTCTCGACCCTACGGACGGCCCGTGACACGCAGAGGGAGAGCTCGAACAGGTCCTCCCGGTCCATCTCGGCCCAACCGTCCGCGTACTTCCCGGAGATCTCACCGAGGTCGTCCGAGAGCCGCTTCATCGCGGCGTATGAGTTGTCGTAACGGTCCCGCGCAGCGGCGAGGTCGGCGGCCGCCTCGGCGTGTCCCCGCCCCGCAAGCCGGGCCCGAAGCGTCTCGAAGTGGCTCCAGAAGGCGTTCACCGGGTCACCCCTCCCGTCTCGAAGTCCTGCTCAAGCTCGTGACCGCAGAGGCTACGCGCCAGGGGCGCGTCGTCACCCCTCCCGCCGCTCCCCGCAGTACCGCTCCAGCCGCTCCATGGCCACGCGCAGCCCGTCCACGGAGACGCAG
>WGEM01000621.1 GCA_015492755.1 Gemmatimonadota bacterium
AGTGGTGCCTGCACCCTGCGCGGTGGCCACCGCGCAGGGTGCAGGCACCACTTCGGTCATCGTGGAGGCCACCCGGGCGGGCGTCACACGGGCCGACACCGCGTCACTCTCGGTGGCGGTGGAGCCCGCGTCCGTCGTCATCACCCCGGACACCGCCACCCTGACAGCGGTGGGGGCGGTGGTGGACCTCTCGGCGCGCGTGGCGGTGCGTGATGCCAACGGCAATGCCGTACCGGGTGCGACGGTGGCGTGGAGCAGCCTTGCGCCCACCGTGGCCACGGTGGATGGGGCGGGCACCGTAACGGCGGTGGCACCGGGCGTGGCGCAGGTGGTGGCCACCGCGGGGACCGTGGCCGACACCGCCACCGTCACCGTCGACATCCAGGCGGCCCGTCTCGTGATCGTGCCGGCCGCAGACACGGTGGCGGTGGGCGGAAGCGTGCAGTTCGCCGCCCTGGCATTCGACGCCGGCGGTACACCACTCACGGCCTCACTCACCTGGAGCACCACCGACGGGGCGGTGGCGACCGCGGACGCGTCGGGGCGCGCCACCGGTGTGGGCGCGGGCGTGGCAGGTGTGGTGGTGACGTCGGGAGCCGCCGCGGACACGGCGTGGCTGGGCGTAGCGGGCGCGAACTCCATCGTGTCCACCGCCTTCCCCGGGGCGCAACCGAGGGACACGGTGGCGGCGGGTGCCCAGGTGACGATTCCGGTGACCTTCGACATGAGCCGCGTGAGCGCCGACGGCGACCTGGGTTCGGTCCGGGTGGTGCTCACCTACGATGCCGGGCTCTTCGATCTGGTGAGTGCCACCGAGGGTGTCACGGGAACCACCGTGATCAACACCGACGTCGCCGGGCAGGTAACCTTCGGGTTCATCAATACGAGCGCCCAGGGCTCCGCGAAGCTCACGCTCTTCACCGTAGTGCTTCAGGCGAAGGCGGGCGCGGTGGCGGGAAGTGTGGGCGGGCTGGGCCTCACCTTCACCGAGACTCCGGCCAGGACCGACTTCACCCTGTACGCGACGCCGGTTGCGGTGGCGGGCGAAGTCGTGATCGGAAACTGAGATGCGTAGGGAGGATCGTCAGATGCGCATAGAGGCGAGTGAGGGCCGCACAAGTGCCCGCGAGAGGCGGAGCGCGTACCGGGCCGCGCCCATCCGGCGGAAGCGGCGGATCCTTCGAGCGGCGCTGTGGCTGGCGCCCGTGATGGTACTCGCCTGCGACGACAGCCGCGTGGCGGGGCCGGGCGCGGCGGACGACGCCCTCCAGCGCCTTCCCCCGGGCATCCACCCGGTGCTGTTCGTGCCACCCGGCGCCGGTGCGGTCCACGAGATCCGCCTCCACCTCTACGGCGTGGAGACGGATGCGTCCGTGGCTTCGTATCAGGGTGAGATCACCTATGACGCCGAGGCGCTCGAGATCGTGGGAGCGACGTTCGACGAGGGCGTCATGGGCGCGTGGAACGTCACCCGACCCGGACATCTGCGGATTGCGGGGATCTCGCTGGACGGAATCAGCGGCACGCCCGCCGTGACGCTGAAGGTCCGTTCCAGCCGGATCCCCGTGGCGGCGGACTTTCACGTGAAGCTCGAGGAGCTCCGGGGGAGCGGAGACTTCATCGACCTGACGGGGCGGGTGGTGGAGCGGGACCATCCGGTCCTCACCCGCACCGATCCGGGCGTGCGGCGCTGAGGTCCACCGGTGTCGGGCGTGCGCATGCGGGCGGTGATCCGGGGCACGGTGGACGGCTGCTCCAGGAGGATTGCCATGAGGATGCTGGTTGCGGCCCTCCTTCTTCTGGGTGTGTCCGCGGCGGCTCCGTCCGTTCCTCTCCCGGCGCCTGTGCCGGCTGGCGGCGTCGTGCGCGGAGACGTGGACGGAGACGGCACCATCGCCGCGTTGGACGCGCTGGCGACGCTCACGCACGTCGTCGGCCGCGCCATCCCCTCCGACTGGAGCGTGGATCCTCAGGGAGACGGCAACTGCGACGGCCAGATCACCGCCTTCGACGCGCTTCTCATTCTCAGTTACGCCGTGGGGAAGGACGTATCCTCCTTCTGCGTGGGCGATCCCCTCGCCACCAGTCTCACGCTCACACCGGACTCGTCGCTCATCAGGGTGTCCGACACGCTGCGCGTCGTGGCGGACGCGCGAGACGCCGGGGGCGGCTCCGTCACGGGCCTCCCGCTGGAGTGGAGTCTCTCGGATTCCGCCGTGGCGGAGGTGGATTCCACCGGTCTCGTGCGCGGGACCGCGCCCGGCACCACCTGGGTCCGGGCCCGCACCGGGAGTCTCGTGGATTCGGTGCGGGTGGACGTGGTGCTCTTCCTCGCCGGACGCCAGACGGTTCAGATTCAGCTTCCGGCGGGAGTCCCGTCCACCGGACTCGTGGTGCGTACACCCAACGACTCCGTTCCTGCGGCGGACCTCCTGAACATTCCGGTGAATCTGGCCACCGACCTCATCAGCACCATCGGGGTGCTGGACGCGAACCAGAACCCGATTCTGCTGGGGCCCGCCCTCTATCCGCCGGACGGCGATACCGTCAGCATCAGCACCCTGAGCACCGCGACATCTCTGGTTCTCATGAACCCCTTCGTGGCGGCGGTGCTGTACTTCGATCCGGCGGGGGACAAGAACTATGCGTCCACCATCGCAGCGCTGCCGGAGACGCAGACGCTGGCGAACCTCATCGCGCAGAAACTGCCGGCGAATCCCGGCATCCTTACCGCCATGGACGCGGAGGTGCAGACGGCCGTGCACAACGCGTCCATGGCCTTCCTGAACACGCTCGGGAGCCTACCGACGAAATCCGACGCGGTCCCCACGGGCGAGGGGCCGGCTAGGGTGGTGGCCTCCGGACCGGACAGCGCTCAGAGCGGGGTGATCATCACCCGGACACCCTTCGATTCCGCAGGCACTCGGTATCTGCGCCTGGATGTGACGAACCAGCGCCGGCGCTATGTCTATCTGGTGGTGGAGGACTCCACCGGGCGGAAGTTCGGTACGCCGGAGAGCTACTTCATTCCGCCGGCCAACGACCTCATCTCATTCCAGCCGCTCAAGGACTCCAAGTCCCGGTCCGTGCTCGATCTTCGTGCCGTCTCCGACTCCGCGGCCGGGAGAAAGGTGAAGGTGAAGGTGTACGGCCCTGGCATCTCGGGCTTCCCGCCCACCGGTGAGGGCAGCCGCCTCGTGAGCCCCATCGTGGCCACGGCCATGACGCAGTTCATTGCTCCGGTGGTGAGCGAGCTCCTCGGTGCGCCCAGCGCCTGTGTGATCGCGCTTCAGAACAATATGTTCGCCGCCACACTGGGTGATGTGGCGCTCACTGCGAGCGTCGAGCAGAAAGCAAAGAATGGCGAGTACGTGAGCGCCATCCTTGAAATCCTCGGATCCTTCCTCTCCAAGATCGTGGATGTGGACGTGCTCACAAACGCCCTGGCGGGGTGTGGAGCCAGCGCCGCACAGGCCGCAGTCATGGCGGGCAATGCCGCCTCGTATGCCGCGCCCGTGGCCGGCCAGGTCAGACTCGCGGTGAGCGCGTTCAACGTGTCCGTGGTGGCGGTCCCCACGCTGGCGGACATCGCCATGAGCGACGCCCGGAGCACGTGGGACATCTGGAACTCGCTGAACGTGAGTCTTGAAACCTCTTCGATTGACGGTCTCACAGCGAGGTTCCGCACGGTATGCACGTCCGATACGGGAGATACCGTCTCCTGTGGGACATTGGCGTACGACTATGGGGATGGGACGACCGCCACGGTCACGGCGGACTCCGCAACCCACACGTATGCCCGGTCCGGAAAGTACACCGTGCGCGTCACCGCCACAGACGTCGATGCGGCTAGAGCCGACACCACACTGGACGTATGGGTGGCCACGCCTGTCCGGGGTGCGGTGGCCTTCATCGGATGCCCGCCCGAGGACAACAACTGCAACAACGGGACGTACCTGTTCTTCTACGACCTGCTGGCGGACACGGTGACTCAGATCTACCAGTGGTCATCCAGCGATCCCACACAACCGGCACGGAGTATGAGCCTGTCGCACGACGGAGCGATGGTCGCGTGGATGGCGAGCGACTACAGCTACCACATGCTGTTCGTGCCGCAGCCGGACGCACCGACGAAGCTGAATCTTCCGAGGCTGGACGAGTGCGACGCGGTGGAGATGAATACCTGCGTCCGACAGCCCATCACATTTGGATACGACCGGAATCTCTACGCGGTGGGGGGACGGTACCGCATTGAGGGTACGAACACCGTCCTGGGAGAACTGCTCCTCAGAATCAGTCCCAGTGCCGCCGCGCCCTACACCGAACTTGTCGATCTGGTGAAGGAGTCCTCCACACGTGGTGTTGCGCAATGCCTTCCCACGTGGCTGGAGATGGCTCCGTACTATCCGGACGGGACGTGGCTCACGATGCAGACCGCAACCTGGTTGCCGGCTCCGACCGATCCCGACGACCTCTGGTGGAGGAACGGCATCTGGGGTCCGTGCGAGCTCTCCACGTCCACGCGATCCGGCGCAAGTCGGTTCGACACAGGATGGCGGGGACAGCCGTATCAGAAGGTGTTCCGCACCAAGGGCGGGGGATACGTGAGCTACCTTTCCGCCAACCCGCCCCCACTCTGGAATGCGGACGGCACGGTGGAACAGCAGGTGAGGAGCCTCAGCGACTACTACTTCGACATGGCATACAACTGGGATGAGGATGTCATCCTCATCGCGGAAGGTTTCTTCGGGATCACCGTGGTCAAGGCGACGGACCTCACCGATAAGCAACGCCGGCTCTCCGGATACCGGGTCAACGAGGTGTACACGTCGCCCTATCCGAGCGGGCGCTGACCCCCCACCGCCGATCCCCCGGCGCCACGGTGAGCGTCACCCGCTCACCGTCACGGAGGACGACGATGGTCACTGTGCCCCCGGGCTTGGTCTCCCGTGGTGCCCAGGTGTACGCGTAGATCCGCGGTTTCCGAAGATTTCTTCATCGAGGATTCACGGAATCTTCATCGAGCCCTGCCCTTATTCAGAACCATTCTCGTTTCGGGCATGGGCATCGAGCTGCAGCCCCGTGCCCTGAAGTTGTGCCGTTATGGGATGGTATCCATGCGAAAAACCGGTAGCCCCATCACGCGACGCTCGTTCCTGCACTCTTCCGCGATGGCGGGGGTCTTTGCGGGACTCCGCCCGATTCTTCCCTCGTACTCCGCGTTCGAGCCCGATGTTCGTGGCATGGAGCCCCAGGACGTGAGTCCCGGGAGGAAGGTCTACGACCTCACCATCGAGGAGGTTCGCCTCGACATCGAGGGGCGGTCGACCACCGCCACGGCGATCAACGGATCGGTCCCGGGCCCTCTGCTTCGATTCCGGGAGGGCGACGACGTGACGCTACGTGTCACGAACAAGCTCCATGAGGACACCTCGATCCACTGGCATGGCATCCTTCTCCCCTTCGATCAGGACGGCGTGCCGGGTGTGAGCTTCCCCGGCATCAAGCCGGGAGAGACCTTCACGTATCGCTATACGATCCGGCAGACCGGTACGTACTGGTACCACAGCCACAGCGGGCTGCAGGAACAGACCGGCGTGTACGGGCCCATCATCATCGACCCGGCGGGAGAGGACCCGCACCCGTACGATCGCGAGTACGTGGTCGTTCTGGGAGACTGGACGTTCGAAGACCCGAAGACTGTTCTCTCGAAGCTTCGCAAGTTCCCGGGCTACTACAACTACCAGCGTCGTACCCTGCTGGACCTCTTCCGAAACGCCGACGGGAAAGGTTTCGGCTCCGACCTGAAGGATCGCCTGGCCTGGGCTCGCATGAGGATGGACGCGACGGACATCGCCGACATTACGGGGGCGACGTACACCTACCTCATCAACGGGATGGGGCCGGAGGATAACTGGACCGGCGTCTTCCGACCCGGTGAGCGTGTGCGGCTGCGTTTCATCAACGCAGGGGCGGGAACCTTCTTCGATGTCCGGATTCCCGGACTCGAGATGACGGTGGTGCAGGCAGACGGACAGGACGTGCAGCCGGTGACCGTCGACGAGTTCCGGATCGCCATTGCAGAGACGTACGACGTGATCGTGCAGCCCAAGGAAGACCGGGCGTACACCATCTTCGCCGAATCGATGGACCGGAGCGGCTTTGCCCGGGGGACGCTTGCGCCCCGGGAGGGGATGACTGCCGAGATCCCGCCTCGTCGACGTCGCCCGCTCCGCACCATGGCGGACATGGGGATGGACCACGGGTCCATGGGCATGGATGGCATGGCGCATGGCGAGATGGGGCATGGCGAGATGGCCCACGGCGAGATGGCCCACGGCGAGATGGGCGGAGCCATGGCGATGGGTGCTGCCCAGCAACTGGCGCCGGCCGGAGCGATCCCTGAGGCCAAACCCCACGGGCCCGACACCCATGGGCCGGGGAATGCGGCCGTCCCCATGCAGACCCGGAGTCGCCTCCATGAGGCCGGTGTCGGCCTCGGGAACGACGGGCGCAGGGTTCTCCTTTACACCGATCTGCGGGCCCTACCCCCGGGGCATGGATACCAGGAGCCGGCACGTGAGATCGAGCTGCACCTGACGGGGAACATGGAGCGGTACATGTGGTCGTTCGACGGGAAGGAGTATTCCCGAGCTCCGGACCCGGTGGAGCTGCGCCACGGTGAGTGGGTCAGGCTCGTCCTCGTCAACGACACCATGATGGAGCACCCCATCCACCTTCACGGAATGTGGATGGTGCTCGAGAACGGAACCGGACCGTATCTCCCGAGGAAGCATACGGTGAACGTGAAACCGGCTGAGCGACTCTCGGTTCTGGTGCATGCGGACGCGCCGGGGCCGTGGGCGTTCCACTGCCACATTCTCTATCACATGGACATGGGTATGTTCCGGGTCGTCCGGGTATCGGGCGCCACGGCCGAGGAGGTGGAGTGATGCGGCCCAACGACGCTCCCCGCACAGCACGTGCTCGTCGGTTCGTGCCGGTCTTCTTCGCGGTTCTCGCCGGCGCGCTCTTCGCCGGGACGGCTGCACCTGTATCCGCACAGGCTCTCCTGCGACTCGAAAACGAGAACGTGTACGGGTACACCCTGTTCGACGTTCTGGAGATGGCGCCGGACCTTGACGGTCGCCCCATGCGATGGGACGTGATCGGATTCGTCGGGAAGCAGTACGATCGGATCTGGTTCAAGAGCGAGGGAGATCTCTCCACCGTATCTCGGACGGGAGATTTCGACCTGCAGGCCCTCTACAGCCGGGTCTTTGCGCCATACTGGGAGGTCCAGGTCGGGTTCCGGGCGGAAGCGGAGTACGACGCGGAGGACCTCCGGACCCGGGGGCACCTGGTCCTAGCCCTGGAGGGACTCGCTCCGTACTGGTTCGAACTTGAGCCGTCCGTGTTCGTGAGCGAAAACGGCGATGTCTCCGCGGAGTTCAGCGCGAGCTACGATCTCTTCGTCACCCAGCGGCTACTTGTCCAGCCCCGGTTCGACCTCCTCGCTGCGTTGCAAGACGTACCCGAGTGGGGTGTCGCGTCGGGGATCTACCGGGTCGGGATGAGTCTGAGGCTCCGTTACGAACTCCGGCGTGAGTTCGCGCCCTACGTCGGGATCGACTGGACCCGAAACACCGGTGGGGGCGCAGACCTCGCCAGAGCCGCCGGGGAGGACGTGAGCCGGGGAGTCCTGGTGGCGGGAGTGCGGATCTGGCGGTGAGAGACGCCTGACGAGGGGCGGTGAGCCGGCTACGCTGCGTCCTCGTGAGGGAAAGTTCACCTCCGATTCAGCGAACGTTCATGCCCGCTGCGCCACGTTTGGACATCGACGGGATGTCCATGGACGTAAGGAGGGCGCAATGCTCGTGCACGATGAAGTATGTGGCATGACGATCAGGCGAGAAGAGGCCGCCGCCCGTCATCGGTTTCAGGGTACGACCTACTACTTCTGCTCCAAGCGGTGTAAGACTCACTTCATCGCTCACCCCGACTGGTACGTCGAGGTGCGGCCGGCGGGTGATCCAGGCGCGGCCGGAGACGAACCTGCGCCTCGGCGCGCGCCGGGCAGCGGGTCCTGATGGAGCCCGTACCCCCTACCGCCGCTCCCCCAGCGTCACGGTGAGCGTCACCCGCTCCCCCTCGCGGAGGACCACGATCTTCACCGTGTCGCCGGGCCGCTTGTCCCGTAGCGCGTAGGTGTAGGCGTAGATGTCGGCGATCTCCTTCCCGTCGAACTCCACCACGTTATCGCCGGCGCGCAGGCCGCCCTTCTCGGCGGGGCTCCCCTCCCGAACGCCCGTGAGGCGGAGCCCGAAATCGCGGGGCGTCATGTCGGGGATGGTGCCCAGGTAGGCGCGCCCGTAGCCGCTCCGGGACTCCGACGACGCCGACGGTGCGGTGGGCGGGGTGGGTCGCTCGGTGGCCACGGGCGTGGGCGTCACGGGTGCCGTCGCGACGCCCGCCAGCTCACCGACCACCTCCGACGCCAGCGCCACCACCCGCTGCAGGCCCTCGACGTTGATCTTCGGCCAGTCGTCGCTGGGCCGGTGGTAGTCCTCGAGGGTGTTGGTGAAGAAGTGCAGCACGGGGAGCCCGGCGCCGTGGAAGGAGGAGTGATCCGAAGGTCCGTACCCGTCGGGGGATTTCGCGATGGTCAGCGGGCGTTCCAGCGCCGCGTTGGCCCGGTCCACCACGGCGTCCCACTCCGGGGCGGTGCCGAAGCCGAAGACGGTGAGGTTGTCGTCCACCATCCGCCCCACCATGTCCAGGTTGAGCATGGCCACCGCCCCTCTGAGGTCCACGCTGGGCTCCTGCACGAAGCGGGCGGAGCCCCAGAGCCCCTTCTCCTCGCCGGTGAACGCGATGAAGAGCACCGGACGGGCGGGACGGGGTCCCGAGGCCAGCGTGCGGGCGATCTCCAGGAGTGCGGCGGTGCCGCTGGCGTTGTCGTCGGCGCCGTTGTGCACCTCCCGGGCGTCGGGGGCCAGCGAGCCCTCACCGCCCCATCCCAGGTGGTCGTAGTGGGCCCCCACGATGACGAACTCGCCCGTGTGCTCCGGCTCGGCGCCCGGCAGGAGCGCCACCACGTTTCGGGCCTCGCTCATCATGGGGCGCACGTCGGTGCGAAGGCGTGCGGGCGCCCCCGCCTCCGCCGCGGCGCGCATCCGCACCGCCGCGTCGCCACGCACTACCGCCACGGGCACCGTCAGCGCCGCCCGCGTTTCGGTGTCGACGGCGGGGAGTGACGCGCCCTCGGGAAGGAGCAGCACCACGGCAGCGGCGCCCCGGCCGGCGGCCACGGTGGCCTTGAAGTGCGGATCGCCCCGGATGGATCCCCCGTGCGGCGCGTCGGGATCACCCGACTCCACCACCAGAATCCGCCCGGTGAGGTCGAGGTGAGCGAAGCGGTCCTCCGGCGAGCCCGGACGGCTGAGCCCGCTCCCGCCGTAGACGAGCGAGCCCTCCACCTCCGCCGAGGCGGAGAAGCCCAGCGGTGTCCACGCGTCTCCCAGTGCCAGGTGCATTCCGTCCACCTGAAGTTCGTTGTCCGGGCCCAGCTCGGTCCCGCTGCGCACGGGGAAGGTGTGGAAGTAGGTGCCCTCCGCCCCGGCGGGCTCCAGCCCCAGCTCGCGGAAGCGCGCGGCGAGGTACTCCGCGGCGCATCGCTCGCCCGGCGTGCCCACCTCGCGCCCCTCCAGGGCGTCGTCCGCGAGATACCGGATGTGACGGAGCGTCTCAGGTGTGACATTATCCAGACCGGCGATGACGGGGCAGCCTTCCTGGGCCGGCCACGAATCGGCGTCGGAACGGGCCGCCATGGTAAAGACGGCGGCGGCGAGGACGAATGTGACGCCCCCGAGGGCGCGTAGACGCGAGGAACGGTTCATGACGGGTTCGATGAGGGATGCTGCGCCGAACCGGCGCTCTGTGGTCGTGCTGCTTCTGGCCTCGGCCGTGTGGGCCGCCTGTGGTGGTGAAACACCTCGGGGCGAGGAGAGTGCCGGCGGCGATGCGAGTTCGTCGTCGGCGCTGACCATGCCCGGCGAGACGCACCTGCGCAACGTGCGCCAGCTCACCTTCGGGGGTGAGAACGCCGAGGCCTACTGGGCCTTCGACGGCTCCAGGCTCATCTACCAGGCGCGCAAGCCGGGGATGGAGTGCGACCAGATCTTCATCATGGACCCGGAGACGGGTGAGTCGCACATGGTGAGCACCGGGAAGGGCCGCACCACCTGCTCGTACTTCTATCCCTCGGGCGAGCAGATCCTCTACTCCTCCACGCACCACCACGATGCGTCGTGCCCGCCGAACCCGGACTTCTCCATGGGCTACGTGTGGCCCATTTATCACACCTACGACATCTTCGTGGCCAACGTGGACGGCTCGAACCTCCGAGCGCTCACCGAGACCGACGGCTACGACGCCGAGGCCACCTTCTCCCCCACGGGCGATCGCATCGTCTTCACCAGCGTGCGCGACGGCGACCTGGAGCTCTACTCCATGGCGCCCGACGGCTCCGACGTGCGCCGGCTCACCAACCGCATCGGCTACGACGGCGGGGCGTTCTACTCGCCCGACGGTTCGAAGATCGTCTGGCGGGCGCACTACCCGGAGCCGGGACAGGAGACGTAGGACTACCTGCGGCTGCTGGAACAGGGGCTCCTGCGATGGGGTGAGCTGGAGATCTACGTGATGGACGCCGACGGCTCGAACCAGCGGCAGGTGACCCACCTGGGCGGGGCCAACTTCGCGCCCTACTGGCACCCCGACGGGGAGCGGATCCTCTTCAGCTCGAACCATGAAGACCCCGACGGGCGCGAGTTCGAGATCTACATGATCAACATCGACGGCACCGGCCTTACCCGCATCACCCACTCGGAAGGCTTCGACGGCTTCCCGGTGTTCAGCCCGGACGGGCGCTACCTGGTCTTCGGATCCAACCGGAACAACGGCGGTACCAGCGACACCAACATCTTCATCGCCGAGTGGGTGGAGGAGTAGGAGCCTGTCCGAGTAAGAGAGCGGGCCGCGTTGGGCGTGCCGCGCCCAACCCAAAACCTTCGATGTCATGGTCCTGCAGGTGGATGGGCACATGGTGGGTTCGCGGTTGATCCATCGTCGCTCCTCCTCGCCGTAGCGCTGCTA
>WGEM01000622.1 GCA_015492755.1 Gemmatimonadota bacterium
GACCGGCAGGCCGGGACGCGCTATCCGCCGTCCTTGAACCGGAACCTGCGCGCGGAGGGAGGCGCCGGCGCCTCCCTCCGCGCGCAGGTTCCGGTTCAAGGACGGCGGATAGCGCGTCCCGGCCTGCCGGTCTTGCGGAGCACCTCACCGGCGCGTACGCCCGTGAAGCTCCCGTCCCGGATGGCGAAACGGCCGTTCACCAGCACGTGCACCATGCCTTCGGAATAGTGGTGCGGGTCGTTGAAGGTGGCCACGTCGCGGACGCGCTCCAGATCGAAGACCACCACATCCGCCGCGGCACCGCGTCGGAGCACCCCCCGATCGGGCAGGTGGAAGACCGCCGCCGGAAGGAAGGTCATGCTCCGCACCGCCTCCTCCAGCGTCACGACGCCTTTCTCCTTGACGTAGACCCGGATCTTACGCGCAAAGGCACCGTAGGAACGCGGGTGCGGCACGCCCTGACCCAGCGGCACCAGATCCCCGTCGGAGGAGGTCATGGTCCACGGCTGCCGCATGAGCGTCTCCACATCGCGGTGGTGCATGTTGAAGGACACGATGCTCACGTTCCCGCCACGGATGAGATCCGTCGCCACGTCGATGGGGTCCTGGCCGCGCTCCTCCGCCAGCTCGCTCAGGTAACGCCCTTCGATGGAGGGGTCCGGGACGTACCGGCGGAACATGATGCGGTCGGCGCCGCCCCTCCGGGCGAGTCCCTCCACCATCGCGGCGTGGATGCGCGCCATGGTCTCGGGGTCGTCCATGCGCGCCAGGAGCGAATCCCGCCCGCCCGCCTGGGACCACCTCGGCAGGAGCGCCGCCTCCAGGCTGGTGGCCGACGCCGTGTAGGGATACTGATCGGCGAAGACCTGCACGCCTTCGGCCCGCGCACGCTCGACGCGCATGACGATGGCGGCGCCGAACCCCCACACCGGCGGACCCAGCGCCTTCACGTGCGTGAGCACCACCGGGATCTCCGCCACCCGTCCCACGTCGATGACCTCGTCCACCGCCGCAATGAGTCCCACCGAGTACGTGGACTCGTCCCGGTAGTGGCTGGTGTACGATCCCCCGAACGGCGCCACCTCCTTCGCCAGCTCCTGGACCTCCTCCGGCGGCGCGTAGGCGCCGGGGACGTAGAAGGTGCCGGACGAGAGACCCCAGGCACCCTCGCGCATCGCGTCGCGCACCAGCTCCTTCATACGAGACAGCTCCTGGGCGGTGGCGTGACGGTCCGCGGTTCCCATGACGGCACGCCGCACCGAACCGTGACCGATGAGCTGCGCCACGTTCACGCCGAGGCCGTCCCGCTCCAGCGCCCGGCGCTGCTGGGCCAGGTCCACGGGACCGCCGCCGTCCGGGTTCACGAAGACGGTGGTGAGACCCATGGCCAGAAGGGGCTCACCATGGCTCAGCTCCGGCGTCGCCAGCCCGGGGCCCGCGTGGGAGTGGGTGTCGATGAACCCGGGCGTCACGTAGAGCCCCGTGGCGTCCACGGTGTCCGCCGCCTCCATGCCCGCCAGATCGCCCACCGCGGCGATCCGCTCGCCCCGGATGAGCACGTCCCCCCGGATCCATGGATTGCCCGACCCATCCATCACACGTCCTCCCCGGATCAGGAGTGTGCCCTCCTGTGCCGCCGCGGGGGTGGCGACCAGACACGCCGCCACCAGGAGGCCGAAGAGTCGTTGCGCTCGCGGACCGCTCATCTGCCGTCTCCCTTCCCGATGTGACCTGCGCACGGGACCACCAATCCCGCGGGAGGCCACATTACGCCAGGAAGACGCGGGCGTCCACGACGGCCACCCCGTCCTCGTAGACATAGAGCGGGTTGATCTCCGCCTCGGCCACCGGGCCCACCTCCTCCGCCAGCGCCTCCAGCGCCAGCGCCACCTCTACCACGGCGTTCAGATCACCCGGCGGACGCCCCCGGGCTCCGGTGAGGAGGGGCGCCATGCGGAGCCGGAGCAGCGCCTCCCGGATCTCCTCCGGCTCCACGGGAAGGACCAGGTGGCGGACATCGCCCAGCACCTCCACCCAGACGCCCCCGGCGCCCAACGTGAGCACCGGCCCGAACCCGGCGTCGCGCCGCACGCCCACCAGCACTTCCGCCAGCGGCGGCGGAAGCATCTCCACCACCAGCACGCCCTCCACCTCTTCCGGAAGCCCGGCGCCTCGCAGGAACGCAGCCGCGCGCTCCATCACCTCGCGGAACGCGCCCCCGGCCTCCTCGGCCGTGACGCCCAGTCGCACACCCCCCGCGTCGGATTTGTGCGCGATGTGGGGCGAGACCACCTTCAACGCCGCCGGCCCGCCCAGGCGCGCCACCGCCTCCTCCGCCTCCTCCACCGTCCGGCAGAGCGTGCCGCCGCTCACCGGGATCCCCCGCGCGCGCAGAAACGCCCGAGCCTCGGGTTCGGTGAGCCCCGAACGTCCCGCGGCACGGGCGTGCTCCACCACCCGGCGGGCGGTGTCGGGAACGTCCGCGACAGCGGCGGGGCCCACGTCCCCGTGCCCCCGGTGGGCCGGCGGCCAGGGCCGCGCCGAGAGCCCGTCCCGCCGGCGCACCGCTTCGGCCACGCACCGCGCCGCGGTGTCCAGCGACGCCACCACCGGGACACCCTGCGCACGGAGCGCGTCCAGCGGCGCGGTGCGCCGCCGGCCGTACATGGAGTGCACCACCAGGGGCAGCCGCGACGCGCGGGCCAGCTCCGCCATCCTCCGTGCGGCCTCCAGTTCGGCGTCGGCCAGGGTTCCGGAAAATCGGACAGCATATCCGCCGAAGAGTCCCACGATCAGAACGGCTGCCACACCGGCGTCGGAGGCCAGGACTTCCAGCGCGCGGGCGAAGACCGCGGGGTCGGCGTCGGCGGCACCCGCCAGGTCCACGGGATTCGCCACCGACGCCGCGCGCCCCAGCAGGGCCCGGAGCGCCTCCCTGGTCCGCGGGCTCAGCTCCACCGGCTCCGCACCGAGGTGGGAGAGCGCGTCACAGACCAGCGTGCCCTGCCCCCCGCCGTCCGAGAGGAGGGCCACCCCTCCCTCCCTCGCCGGAGGCTGCGCCGCCAGCGTGGTGGCCACCGGCCAGAGCTCGTCCGGGCGGGAGACGTGCACCACACCCGCCTGCCGGAGGCCGGCGCGCAGCAGAGCCTCGTCGCCCGACACCGCGCCGGTGTGGGAGCGCGCCGCCCGACGTCCCGCCCTGGATCGCCCCCCGGAAAGCAGGAGCACGGGCTTGACCCGCGACGCCCGCGCCGCGGATTCCAGGAAGGCCCGCGGACGGCGCATTCCCTCGGCGTGGACCACGATGGCGCGGGTCTCCGGATCTGCGGCGAGCGCCTCCACCACCTCGTGAAAACCCACGTCCAGCTCGTTCCCCAGACCCACGCAGACGTGGATCCCCTCACCCCCCAGCTCCGCCGCCTCCAGCATGAGGGAGAGCGCCACGTTGCCCGACTGCGCCACGATGGAGATCCCACCCTTCGGCACGCCGCGGGCGCCGATGAGGTTCAGCCCCAGGGCCTGGTTCAGGATCCCCGAGGTGTTGGGACCCACGACGCGCACCCCGGCGGAGCGCGCCGCCTCCAGGAGCCGAGCCTGCAGCGCCTCGCCGGCGTCGCCGCTCTCACCGAATCCCACCGCCAGCACCACGGCGGCGGGGATCCCCGCGGCGCCGCACGCCGCCACCGCCTCCACCGCCGCCTCGGCGGGGAGGCAGATGAGGGCGAGGTCCGCCGGCTCCGGGAGCGCGCCGGGCGAGGGGTAGACGGCGAGGCCGAGGATCTCACCACCCCTCGGGTTCACGGGATAGACGGCTCCGGCGAACCCCGCCTCGCGAAGCGCCACCAGAACCTGCTGCCCCCGCTTCCTGGGGTCGGACGAGGCGCCTACCACCGCCACGGACCGGGGCCGGAGGAGCCGCTCCAGCCCCCGCATGCCTTCAGACACCTCGAAAGTCGGCAGCGCGCTTCTCGTGGAACGCCGCCACGCCCTCCGCCCAGTCCCGGGTGCCGAAGAGGTGCTCCAGAGCCTCCGCTTCCCGCGCCAGCGCCTCGTCGCGCGGCATGGTCCCCGCCGGCCCGATGAGGCGCTTGGCATACGCGAGGCTCAGCGGCGCCTTCGCGGCGAGGCGGCGGGCCAGCTCCATCGAGACCTCCAGGACCTCCCCGGCGGGCACCGCCTTCCACGCCACGCCCATCTCCGCGGCCTCGGCGCCGGAGAAGAATTCACCGAGGTAGATGAGTTCCCGCGCCTTCGCTACGCCCACGCGTTCCGCCAGGGTGTACACCACCCCGCCTCCTACGAAGGTGCCCAGGGAGACTTCGGGGAACCGGAGCTTCGCGTCGTCCGCCACCACCATGAAGTCCGCCGAAAGGGCCATCTCCAGGCCGCCGCCGATGGCATGCCCGTTCACCGCCGCCACCACCGGCTTCGACCCCAGCTGGAGGAGGCGGTTCACCCGCTGCGCGGTCTCCACGTACCGGCGCCGCAACGCACCCTCGGGCGGCCCCGCTCCGTGGGCCTTCAGGTCGGCGCCCACGCTGAAGGCCCGGCCCGCTCCGGTGAGGACCACCACCCGGACCTCCGGGTCAGTGTCCGCCTCCTCCAGCGCCCGGGCCAGACCCTCGTAGAGATCGAGGTTCACGGCGTTGAGGCGCTGGGGGCGGTTCAGCGTCAGCACCTGGACGGCGCCTTCGCGTGCCCGCAGCACCGGCTCGCCGGAGGATCCGGAGCCCGCCGGGCTTGTGGCGTTCGACATGGTTCGTCCATTGTGGGGCCGCACCGGTGCGGGTCCCCGCCCGCGCGCAGGCCACGTGGCGATGGCGCGAACATAGGTTCTGCGGTCCGGCTCCGGTATCCCCCGCCAACGCAACCCTGGAGAGAGGAAGCGCACGGTGAATCCCCGCCGCGACGCCGCGGAGCTGGCGCGTACGCTCGAGGAGCTGGACGGTCGAGGCTACAAGGCCTACAAGACGGTGCAAGGCACCTGGCATTTCGGGGTATTCACCCTCCACGTGGACCACGTCCAGGGCGATCCCTTCGCCGATCCGTCGCGCGTCCGCGTCGTGGTGCCGCCTTCCGAGGCGGGGCTTCCCGGAGGCGCCTACGCCGGCGCCTCGCGCGCCGTGGGCACGGCGGCCTATCTGGCGCGGCGCTTCGCGGCGGCCGCCCGTGCCGCCAGTCGCCGCATCGGCACGGGGCGGGGCGGCGAGATCCGCATGGAAGACCCCGGCCAGAAGGTGCTCCCCCAGACGGCGGTGCTGGTGGGGACGGACGGGGGCGTGGAGGCCCGCTTCACCGTGGGCCTCCCCGCCGCCGGACGACGCATCCTCGGTCGAGCCGCTTCGGAACTCCTCACCCGCACGGTGCCGGCACTGGTGGCCGAGGTGCTCCTGGCCGGCGCGCACGACGCCGACGAGGTGGAGCGCCACGCCGCCACCAACGAGGACGCCGACGCGCTCCGGGCCGAGGTGGAGCGGCGGGGGCTGGTGGCGTTCGTGGCCGACGGCGCCCGGCTTCCCCGTCGGAGCGGTGTAGACGACCGCCCCCTCCGGGATGAGCCCGGCGGCACCCGCGTCGTGCCGTTCCGCTCACCCGAGTCGCTCCGGGTCCGGATCCCCACGCCCAACTCCGGCGAGATCGCCGGGATGGGCATCCCGCCGGGGATCACGCTGGTGG
>WGEM01000623.1 GCA_015492755.1 Gemmatimonadota bacterium
CCCAGGACCCCCACCTGGAGGTGGAGCCCTCCGTCGAAGTCACCCCACTCGGCGTCCGCGGCGTACGCCGGGGCGTAGTCGTCGCCTCCCGTCACCGGATTGGGGAAGTCGTGCGCGGTGGCGTTCAGCCCCAGGCGAAGGCGCTCCACGGGCCGCCACTCCAGGCGCGCCGCCACCGACTTGCCGTCGTTCTCCTCCCGTCCCACGCTCCCGGTGCCGTTGGTCACCGACACCAGATAGCGCCACGAGCCGTCGCTCAGCGTGCCCTCAGCCAGCACGCCCACGTCCACCGAGGAGAGCTGCAGCCGCTCGGAGAAGCGGGAGTAGGAGCAGACGTTGTCCACGCCGGCGCATCCCTCCACCCCGGCGATGGCGCCGTCGCGCTCCACCACCAGGATCCGGCTGGAGCTGGTGAGTTCGAAGAGGTCGAAGGCTCGTTTGAACTGCCCGAAGGAGACCCGGAAGGCGGGATCGAAGGACAAGCGCAGGAAGGCGTAGCGGCCCGCCACCTTCCCCTTCGCCACGTCCACCTGGACGGCGGCGTCGATCCAGTCGTTGAGGCGGCTTGCCACCCAGATGCGCGCCCGGCGCACCAGGAACTCCGACGCCGGTGCGCCGGCTCCCCCCTGGGAGGTGGTGTGGAGCTGGAGGTGGACGCGGCCGCCCACCTCTGTGCCCTCCACCGGCTCCCGGGGCTCCACCGCCTGGGCGGCTCCGGGCTGCGCACCACACGCCAGGATCGCGGCGGTGAGCGCGCTCACCGCCGCCGCCCGGCCTGGCTTCACCGGACGTCCACCACCAGGCGGTACGGATCGCGGAACTCCAGCACCCGGACCTCGCCGGGCACCTCCAGCTCCGCCACCCAGGTCACCACCTCGTCCTCGGTGCACGTCACGCCCGCCTCCGCGATGCGCGGAAAGCCGTAGCGCTTCGTGCCGTCGGGTACCATGGTGCGGCCGCGCTCGGCGGTGCGACCCGGGCGGATGCGGAGCACCAGCACCCGCGGCCCGTCGGCGTCGGATGCCGCGGCCTGCTCCCCGTCGGCGGAGGCGTCCTCGGTGCCCTCCGCCTCCGCCGCGCCCGATGCGGTGGAGTCCTCCGCCTCCGCCGGACCGCACCCAATCGCGGCGCCCGCGGGCAGCAGCTCAACCGAGTAGCCCGGGAAGGGCGCGTCGCGGGAGAGGGTGAAGACCATGCGGTCGAAGCCGTCGTGCGTGCTGACCTCCGCCGACATCACCAGCGACCGGGGCGCCGCCGGCGCCGGATTGCGGTTGATGCGGTTCTCCGTCCAGGGGAGGTCCAGCACCAGCCCGGCGGAATCCAGCCCTGCGAAGTCCGCCTCGGTGAGGGGCTCGCGCTCCAGCGGCTTGATGAGCGTATCGGGCTGCTGCGCCTCCTGAACCGGCGGCGATTCCTCCGCGCCACCACACCCCCAGACCGAAGCCGCCAGGATCAGGGCGGCCACCTTCGCACGTCGATTCGTCATCTCATTCGTTCCCGTTGTGGGGTTGGATGTGGAACCCACCATGCTCACTCGGCACGGGCGTGGTACACACGTGGTGCGCGGAATGTGTCAGCGCAGGTCCAGCGGGATCACCTCCGGGTGGACCCGGCTCCCCGGGTCCTCTCCCTCCACATCGATCCCTTCCAGCCGGAGGAGCGCCGACTTGGCGGCAAGCCCGCCGGCGAAGCCGGTGAGCCGACCGTCGGAGCTCACCACCCGGTGGCACGGCACCAGGATGGGGATGGGGTTCGCCCCCACCGCCTGCCCCACCGCGCGGGCCATGTCCGGACGCCCGATGTCGGCGGCCACCTGCCCGTAGGAGACCACGTGCCCGTACGGGATCTCCCGGAGTCGGCGGTAGACATCGTCCTGAAAGGCGGTGGTGACGCCCCCGAAGTCCAGCGGAAGGTCGAAGGTGCGCCGCTCCCGGGCGAAGTACTCCGTGATCTGCCTCACCGCGTCGCGCAGCAGCGGCGGCCAGGCATCCTCGGGATCCGTGTGATGTTCCCGTGGGAGCGGCCCGAACTCGATGCGCCGCACGCCCGACTCCGACACCCAGATGGTCAGCGGGCCCGCCCGGGTCCCGGGGATGTGCGCCGAGTGGACCTCGCGGGGGTTCAGGCCGTTTCCTCCTGCGCGTAGCTCTTGAGCGCTTCCTGGAGGGCGTCGAACCCGATGAGCGCGCATTTGATGCGTACCGGGAACTTGCTCACGCCCTGCAGCGCCCGCAGGTCGCCCAGCGCCTTGTCCTTCGCCGCCTCAGTGCTCCCGTGCATCATCTCGGTGAAGCGGCGCGCCAGCGCCTCGGCGTCCTGAAGCGAGGCACCCTCCAGCTTGGTGGTCATCATGCTCACCGCCGCCTGGGAGATGGAGCACCCGTGCCCCATGAACTTCGCCGCCACGATGCGGTCGTCCTCGATCTTGAGCTGCAGGCGGACCTCGTCTCCGCAGACCGGGTTGGCCATGTGGATCTCGACGGTCTTGTCGTCCAGCTCCGCCTTGTTCCTGGGATTGCGGTAGTGCTCCAGGATGAGCTGCTGATAGAGTGAAGAGAGCTGAGGCGTGTCCATACGTCACCGCGGCGTCAGAGGGCGGATCTCTAATCTACCGCCCTCCCGCGGCCCCACAACGGTGACGGCTCCGGTGCCGTCGACCACCCCGTGGCCGGCGCCGCCCCGAGGGTGCGGCGTCCGAACCACCCGCCCTCTCGAAACCCCCTCCCGGCGCGTCGCGTACGGGCAGGAGAGCGGGACCGATTCCGCGGCTCAACCCTGAAAGGAGGAGGTTCACACGTGCGCCCGGTGACGAGAAGCGCGTGCCTGCTGCTGGCCACTCTGGCGGCCGTTCCGGGAGGAGTCCGGGCCCAGGACCACGGACTGAAGCTGGCCATCGGCGACTTCGGCCTGGGCATCGGGGACGTGGAGCGGCTGGACGGCATCCGCCTGAACTTCCGCGACCGCCACATGGAGCGGGTGCGGGGCATCAACGCCACCCTCTGGATGCCCCACGAGGACGCCGAAGACGGCGTGGTGGAGGGTGTGGCGCTGGGGCTTCCCCTCACCGGCGCGAACCGCGTCTCCGGGCTGGCGCTGGGTGTGGGGGTGGGTGTGGAGGAGGAGTTCCGCGGCGTCGGGCTCACCTGGATCGGGATGGGTGTGGGGGAGCGCGCCACGGGCATCATCGCCGGGGGGATCGGCGCCGGCGATGATGC
>WGEM01000624.1 GCA_015492755.1 Gemmatimonadota bacterium
AACCAGCACCAACCATCCTGCTTGGTGTGGAACCGTGTGGCATCGGTGCCCCACAACTCGTTCGGTGCGTCCGTCGTGATCCGCCCACTGTGGCTCCGGTCTCCTCGGGGATGCCGGCCCCGCCGCACCGGCGCCAGAAGGCCGTTCTCGCGCATCAGACGAAGCACCCGGTTCTTGCCCACCCTGATCCCCTTGGCCCGCAGTCGGGCCCATACCTTGCGATGCCCTTCGCCCAGGAAGTCACTCTCCTTGAGCACCGTGCGGATCTCCTCCAGCAGCTCTGCGTCCGTCAGTTCCGTTTTCGGCCCCCGCTTCGCGGCCTCAGGTCGAGCCGCCTCGCTGCCCCGAGCCTGCAGGGCGTACACCGTCGAACGCGGCACTCGCCAGACCGCACAGATCATCGTCAGGGGATACCGGCGTCCGGTGCTCGGACTCACTCGCTGCCTCGCCTCAACAGCTTCCGCAGCTCGTCCCCGTACCCCCTTTTTTCCAGGAGCTCGCTCGCAAGCTCCATCCGCATGGTGACTTCCCCGAGCTTCGCACGGGTCCGGATCAACTCCCGCTCCGTCGGATCCCGGCCCCGCCGCTTCAGGCCTTGTTGCCCTGTCTCCAGGAACACACGCCGCCACTCTTCCAACTCCGGCGGCGAAACCTGCACGTCTCGACTCACCTCCACGAGATCCTCGCCCCGAAGCAGCCGCAGCACGACCTCCGTCTTCCGCTGTGCGCTCCACCGTTCCGGTGGAGTTCCTCCGCGACCTCCGGTCGCCGCGGACTCCCCGGCCTTCTCGGTCGTTTTCAACGCTTCCCCCTTTTCGCTCTCGACCCCGGCTCCCTTGCCAATCTACTGTCCAGTGAAATCGGGGGCGCAAAAGCGTCGCGAGCATGGTGGTCGCCGGACTGTCGGACGCTGTATGGGCGGTCGATCGGTGGCTGTGGCTCGTGGCGCATGACGGTTCCGGAGAGGTCCGACTCGTCGAGCCCGGGCCTCCGGTGGGAGGCGCCGAGGTTCTCGCGGAGGCTCCATTCCCGGGACGACTGTCCGCCGGCGGCGCGCGCGTGTTCGTGACGGAAGTCTCTCCGCCCCATCGAATCTGGGCCTTCGAACCGGGGGGCGGGGCGACGAGCACCAGGCCTCCCGCTGGGCTCGTGGACAGCCTGGCGGTCCTGCTGAGTGATGGACGCACGGAGGCATGGAAAGCTGCGCCCGCCATTGAACTCGACCGTTTGCGACTGCTGCAGCCCGTCGTCTGTGTCGGTAACGATTGGCGGGTCTTCGTGCTCTATGATGAGGTCTTGAAGGCGGGAAGATGGCCCATCATTCCCGTGCCGGTCACGCCGGTGGCGGCCGACCCGGCGTCGAGGACCGTCTGGGCTCTACGTCGGGGCAACCAGACGGAACTGGTCAAGTACCGGTACCGGTGGCGATGAATCAATACCGCCGCTCTGCTGTGCTGGGGGCAGCGGGCTTCGCGCTCGCCTGTTCCCTGGGAGTGTGGCCGACGCTGGCGAGCGGCAACGCAGAGGCGGCCGCCGCACTGCCCGCGCTCCCGGACACCCTCCGCCTCCCGGTGCCTTCCGCCCCTGTCGGCTGGGGGTTGGCACACCCGCCGCTCCTCGGACTCGGAGGTGCGGAGGATGACGGAGAGACCTTTTTCGAAATCCTCGCCGCCACCTTCTGGAAGGACACCGCCTTCGTGGTGGCCGACCGCGGAGCGGAGGGCCTCAGGGTCTTCTCGCTGGACGGCACCCTCCTGCGCACCATCGGCCGGAGGGGTGACGGTCCAGGCGAGTTCCAGAAGCCGGTGCAGCTCTGGTCCCATGGCGATTCCCTCTGGGTGTTCGATGAGCGCGGTTCGCGGCTGAGCCTCGTCCACTGGACGGCGGGTTTCCTGGACGACTGGACGATCCACGGCAGCATGAAGCTGACGGGTGGAGTAGGCCGGTTCGCCAGCGGGCGCTGGTTCGCGTTCCGGACACCATGGGGTGGGCAGATGGTGCGCGGAGCGCGCTCACGCGACACGGTGCCCTTCGTGCTCCTGGACGAACATCGGTCCTGGGCGAGGGAGTTCGTGCGCGTGCCGGGAATGTACACCAGCCAGGTCGCCGTGGATGGGCGTCGGGCGTACCGTCCGACGCCCTTCACGCCCCGCGCGTCGCATGCGGTGTGGGGAAACTGTGTCGCCGTCTCGGCGGGTGACACGCCGGTGGTGGAGGTCTTCGACCACGAGGGCCGGCACGTCCGAAGCTACGTCCTGGAACTGGATCCGAGGCCGGTGGACGACGCCGCCATGGAGGCCTGGATCGACTTCTTCGCATCGAACATCCCCGCCGAGCAGAGGTCGGCGTACCGGGCGGTGGTGGAGCGGATCCCGCGCCTGCAGGAGCTGCCCTTCTTCGCCGACATCAGGGCGGACCCCCTCGGAGCGCTGTGGCTCCAGATCTATGAGCCCCCGTTCGGCGATAGCGATACGTGGATCATCCTCGACCCGGCGGGCACGGTTCCGGGCCGGCTGCGCACGCCCGAGCCCATGCGGATCCTGGACATCGGGGAGCGTCGCATCCTCGGGCGGACGGTCTCGGGTCTCGGTGTGGAGGAAGTCGTGATCCTGGAGCTGGAGCGCGACACGGAGGAGCGTGCCCGCGGGATCCCTCAGTGCCTCCCCCTCACTCCTCCACCACGAAGCTGAACATCATCCCCGAGTGGAGGTGCTCGGCGATGTGGCAGTGGATCATCCACGTGCCGGGGTTGGTCATCTCCACCAGGAAGTCCACCGTGGAGCCCACGGGCACGATGGCGGTGTCCTTCCACACCAGGTTCTCCGGCTCCACCCCGTCCACCGAAGTCACCAGGAAGCGCTGTCCGTGCACGTGGATGGGGTGGTTCATGGGGTGGAACGACTCGGGGTTGTTGAAGATGCGGATCTTCACCACGTCGCCCACCCGGAAGCGCCAGTCGATGTCGCCGTTTTCGGCGCCGGTGGCGCGGTCCCGCAGGATCCACGTGACCTGCTCGGCGGTGCTGAGCCAGTTCATCATGGGCATCCCGTCGTTCCACTCGATGGGCGGAAAGAAGAGCGTATCCGCCTCCATGGAGAGCACGATGGGCTGCGGCAGGTCCCGCACGCGGATGGTGGTTTCCAGCTCGTGGTCGGGGGGCCGCGAGAAGTAGGGTCGGAAGCGCTCGATGTCGCGCTGGACGTCGGTGTGGCTCCGGAGCGTCTCGAAGGCCTCCGACACCGCGGCGTCGTCCACCGGCGCGTCGTCCACCTCCACCAGCGCCAGCGTGTCCACGTGGGGGTAGAACTCGCCGCGGAAGTGATTGATGGCCTGGATGGTGTTGGCGATGGCCACCTCGCCGGGGGTGTCGAAGCGCACGTCCACGACGTAGCGCTCCGCCGGTGCGATGACCACCGACTCCACCCACTGCTCCCGCTCGTAGCGGCTCACGTCGGAGGCCACCACCTTCACGGGGTTGCCGCCGAAGGTGACGTTGAAGGTGCGGGTGTTGGCCACGTTGGTGAGGTAGAAGCGCACCACCTCGCCCAGCCGCGCCCGGAGCCGCTTGTCCGTCTCTCCGTTCACCAGCATGACGTTGCCGAAGCGGCCCATGAGGGCGTGCGTGGGCGACTCCTCACCCCAGGGGATGAGGCCCTGCTCGTCCATGAGGATGTCGTCCAGGACGAAGATCTCCTCCCGGTGCGCCGGGCCGTAGTAGTCGGGGTCGGGGGAGGTCACCAGCAGGTTACCGAAAAGTCCCAGATCCTGCTGCACGTCTTCCCGCACGTGGGGGTGGTACCAGAACATCCCGGCGTCGGGGACGTGCACCTCGTAGGTGAAGCGCTCCCCCCGCCGGATGGCCGCCTGCGTCACCCCGGGTACGCCGTCGAAGCGGTTGTCCAGCCGCACGCCGTGCCAGTGGATGGTGGTGGGCATCTGGATGTCGTTGGTGACCCGCACCACGATGGTCGCGTCCTTCGGCGCCTGGATGAGCGGCCCGGGGTACTGCCCGTTGTAGCCGAACATCACCATCTCGTGCCCCGCCAGCGTGCGGCGCACCATGGAGACGGAGATGTCCAGCGTGTCGCCGTCACCCAGCGCCACCAGCTCCGAGGGCCGCGCCTCGGGGAACATGTCGGGATCCATTCCCATCCCCGGCAGGAAGGGGCCCACCACCGGGACCGCGCCCTCCAGCCCCGGGAGCATGGGCATGTTGGGATCCATGGGAACCATGCGCCATCCGCCGCCCATGTTCATGCCGTGCATCTCGTGCTGCGCGGCGAGGGGCGCGGCGGCGAGGGCCAGCGCCAGGGCGAGGGCCGGCGCCAGGTGCGACTTCACTCAGTCGTTCCCGTAACCGTAGGCGGCGCAGTTCTCCTGCTGGAACGCGCCGTGGCCCACCATGGTGTGCATCATCCCGCTCCGGCTCATCCCCCGGGCCACGATGGGACCCTGCCACATGGTGGCGTCTTCCGGCGCGTCCTCGGGCTCCAGCGTGATGACCACCAGGAATTGGTTCCAGCGCACGGTGCCCGACGTGCGGAGCTCCGCGTCCAGCGTGCCCAGGCGCTCCACCCGGTCCACCTCACGGGTGGTGACCCACGCCACGAACTTCCCCTGCCGGGGCGGCTTCACACGCTCCAGCGACACGTGGATCTCCCGCACGTAGCTCCCGTCGGGAGCCAGCGCGATGGGGAAGGGACTCGAGCGCGGGAGCGCCACGTCGGCGCGTCCGCGCAGGTAGCCCGTGCCCGGCACGTTCTTCGTGGTGAAGAGCTCGATGGCGTAGTAGGCGGGCCCGGGATCCACGCAGCGTAGGGCCGCGTCGGCGCCGTGCGCCCCGGCAACCGCCGGCGTCCCTGCCGCCGCCGCCAGGACGGCGCTCACGGTGAAGAGGATGCGTCGCGTCACGTGTTCCGCACTGGATGAAATCCACCGTTCATGCGTAATTCCCAGGGTATGGGGGACGGTACGCCCCCACAAGAGACGGGCGCTCCGCCGCCCGCGAATCGCCATCACCAACGGATACACTCGATGCTCAGAAAGGTCTCCGCGGTGGTCGCCGGCCTCGTGGCCATGGGGGTGGTGGTCTTCTCCCTCCAGTGGGTGGGATCCCTCATCCACCCCCTTCCGCCGGGCGTGAACCCGGCGGATCCGGAAGACGCCGCCGCCTTCCGCGCCTACCTGGCCACCATGCCCGTGGGCGTGTGGATTCTGGGGTTGGGCTCGGAGCTCGTGGGGGCCTTCGCAGGCGGCTTGGTGGCCTCCCGCATCGCCGAGGACCGCAGGCGCCTCCTGGCGGGCGTGGTGGTGGGCCTCGCCCTGGCCGCCAGCGTCATGAACTGGCTGGCGTTTCCGCACCCCTGGTGGTTCATCGGGGCACAGCTCGTGGGCTATCCGCTGGTGTTCCTGGCGCTGCTGCGCCTCACACCGGTGAATCCCTACGAGGACTACGAAGGGGAGCTGTAGGCGGGGC
>WGEM01000625.1 GCA_015492755.1 Gemmatimonadota bacterium
CCGCCGCCGGCTCGTCCGGAGCCAGCGCGTCCAGCTCCACGACGGGCTCTTCCGCCGCGGGCTCCTCCGGCGCCAGCGCGTCCAGCTCCACGACG
This sequence comes from Gemmatimonadota bacterium, assembly GCA_015492755.1. Lineage (GTDB taxonomy): Bacteria > Gemmatimonadota > Gemmatimonadetes > Longimicrobiales > Gaopeijiaceae > S146-37. The sequence goes on from WGEM01000625.1 coordinate 96, forward strand.
GGCTCTTCCGCCGCGGGCTCCTCCGGCGCCAGCGCCTCCAGCTCGGTGAGGTCCTCTCCGCCGGTGACAGCCTCTTCGAGCGCCGCACCGGAGGCGTCTCCCTCGCTCTGGACCGCGGCACTCGTCGGTGTCCCGCCCTCCTCAACCGCGGGCTCCGCATCGGGGAAGAGCGGCTCATCGGCGGCGGCCACGAAGTCGGGAAGGTCGTCGAGGGCGACGTCACCCGATCCCACATCCGGAGCCTCGGTGTCCGTCTCCGCTTCCGCGGCCTCCCCGTCCTGGGCTGCGATCTCCACCTCCGCATCGGGCGGCACTTCGTAGTCAGGGAGGTCCAGAGGCTCCATCCGTGCCCGGACCTCCTCGGCCTCCTCGGCTCGACCGAGCGCTTCGAGCACCGAGGTCAGCGTGCGGAGCGCTTCCACGTTTTCCGGATCCAGCTCCAGCGCCCGACGGGCCGCCAGCTCCGCTTCCGTGTGTAGCCCCTGCTCGAGGTAGAGGCGCGCCGCCACGACGTGCCCGGGGAGGAACTCCGGGAGCCGGTCGAGTCCGTCCCTCAACAGTTCGAGCGCCTGTTTCGCGTCTCCGGACCGCCGGTATGCATCCGCCAGCGGCGCAAAGACGCGCCCATCAGGATCCCGGTCCGACCAGAAGAGGGACCGGAGCGCGCGAATTTCGGCCTGCAGGGAGTCGGGCACGGGAGAATCCGGGAAATGAAGCTGAACGAGGCACCGGTACACGGCCTGCGCGACGCGCCAAGATAGGAGGCGCCGCGAAACAGTGTCAACGAACGGGCATGCGCCAGGAACCCCTGCGAGCCGCCGACGTATGCTCTGTACCAGGCCCTCCGATTCCGTTGAGTACGCCTGGGCGAGCCGTTATCGTTCCGGGCTCGCAGGGACGGGCGTCCCCCGGGACCAGCCATACGACGCAGGGAGAAGTCGAGCCACTATGGTCATGCGCAAGCTTCGAGAGGCGACGAAACCGATCATGCTGCTGGCAGCAGCCGCGTTCGTCGCCCTCATGGTGTTTGAGTGGGGGATGGATATCACCGGCCAGAGTTCCGGCGGCCTGGGTGAGATCGGTCGGGTCAACGGGGAGCCCGTGAGCTACGATGCCTACATGGCGGCGTACCGGAACCTCTACGACCAGGTTCAACGCACGCAGGAAGCGCCCATCACCTCGCAGCAGAACAAGGAGCTCGAGGACGCCGCTTGGGACGAGGTCGTGAACCAGATCCTCATCCGTCAGGAGCTGCGGCGACGCGGCATCGGTGTGACCGACGAGGAGATCCGGCAGGCCGCGCAGCTCAGCCCGCCGGCGGACCTGCGTCCGCAGTTCACCAACGAGCAGGGTCAGTTCGACCTCGCCGCATATCAGCAGTTCCTGGCCAGCCTCCCGCAGGATCAGCTCCTGCTCCTGGAGGCGTACTACCGTGACGTCATCCCGCGCGGGAAGCTGCTGCGCCAGGTGTCCACGGGTATGTACCCCACCGACGCCGAGCTCTGGCGGATGTACCGCGACCAGCACGACCAGGTGTGGATCCGGTACATCGCCCTCGACCCGGCCACCCGCTATCCGGACGACGAATTCGAGGTCACGGACGAAGAGATCGAGGCCTACTACGAGGCGAACAAGGAAGAGTTCGCCATTCCGGCCCGCGCTACCGTGAAGGTGGTGGTGCTGGACAAGACGCCCACGCCGGAAGACACGGCAGCGATGCGGACCCGCGCCATGGAGATCCGGCAGCGTCTCGTGGAGGGAGAGGACTTCGCCGAGCTGGCGCGGACGGAGTCCGCGGACGACGCGACGGCCCAGCAGGGCGGCGAGCTGGGCGTCTTCCGCAAGGGACAGATGGTGGCGGAGTTCGACAGCGCCGTCTTCCGCAGCCGGCCCGGCGAGATCGTCGGCCCCGTGCGTACCGCATTCGGCTACCACGTCATCGAAGTGGAGCAGCGCTGGGGCCAGGACAGCGCGCAGGCCCGGCACATCCTCATTCCGTTCCAACGCACGGACGACAGCGAGATCGAGCTGCTCACCATGGCCGACTCGCTGGAGGATCTGTCCGAACAACTCACGCTGGAAGACGCCGCATCGACGGTGGGCCTCAGCGCCACCACGGTTCAGCTTTCGGAGAACTTCCCCTTCATTCAGGGCGCCGGGCAGATCACCGAAGGCGTCGACTGGGTGTTCGAGGAGGCCGAGCCGGGCGACGTGAGTCCCGTGTTCGAGACGGACCAGGCCTTCTATGTCCTCGAACTGGTGGACAAGCAGCCTGCGGGGTATCTCCCGCTGGAAGACGCGCGCCCGGCCATCGAGGCCACACTCCGCTTCCAGAAGAAGATGGAGCAGGCCGTGGAAGAGGGAGAGCAGATCCTGGCCCGGATCCGGCAGGGCGAGTCGCTGGAGTCCATCGCCGACGAGCTCGGCCTTCAGATCCGCGAGGCGGGTCCCTTCACCCGGAACGACTTCGTCCCCGGAATCGGTCGCCACAACGCGGCCATCGGCGCCGCGTTCGGCCTGCGTCCCGGAGAAATCAGCGACGTGGTCACCACGACGGACAACGCGTTCATCCTCGAGCAGATCGCGTTCGAGAAGGCCGACTCCGCCGCCTGGCTGAGCCAGAAGCTGGAGCAGCGCCAGCAGGTGATCGCGGCGCTGCAGCAGCAGCGGCTCCAGGAGTGGATCGAGGCGCTCCGCGCCTCCGCGCGGATCGTGGACCGGCGGGCCGAGGTCCTTCAGCCGGCAGACGAGTCGGACGTCCCGCAGCTTCCGAGGGTCTTCTAGGAGCCTGTCCGGGAAAGGCAGCCCCGGCTCCGAACGGCCGACGGGCCGGGTCGCGTGATGCGACCCGGCCCGTTTCCTTAGCGCACGTCCTGCCGGACGACCGCCAGGGCGTGTCTCAGGCGTCGCTCAGGCTCTTCGGCTCCCCTCCGTCGTCCTCCCCTGCGCGCTCCGTCGTACGCTCCTCCCCTCCGGCCACAGCAGGTGGCGGCGAGGCGGAGCGGTGGATCTGAGGCTCAGGGACCTTCAGCTCGTGTTCGATCTCCCGGACCGAACTCTTGAACTCCCGGATACCCTTCCCGAGTGAGGCTCCAATCTCAGGGAGTCGCTTCGCGCCAAAGAGCAAGAGCACGATGAGGAAGACGAAGATCATCTCCCCCATGCCAAAGCTTCCGAAACCCATCGTTCCAATCCTCCGTCCGGGCGCCGTACCCGGATCATGATGCACCTACCGGATCAGATCCAGGACCGCATGATCAAGGCGACGATCCCGATTCCCACCAGTGTCAACACATTGAGGGTAACAGAGAGCGGCCCCAAGGTGAATGCCACCGCCACCAGATCCACGGAGAGCGGACCTACCGAAGCCCGGACCGACGTGGTGAGAAAATCACGCGCCGCGCTGTCCGGAAGGAACCACTCCGCGAGCTTGGTGAGGAGACCGCCCAGAAAGGCGCCCAACACCAGGGTCCACACGAAGCGGATGACGCTGCGACGGCGCGTGTCCACCAGCATACGTCCCCCTACCTCTGCCGTCTCACGGCGTAGGCCACCGCCTCCCGCAGCGCCTCCACCGGACCGCCATCGCCCAATCCCGCCAGCGCGTCGACGGCCCGCTGAGCGTAGGTTTCGGCCTGGCGTCGCGCGTAATCGAGGCCGCCACGCTGGGCCACGATCTCGATGATGCGGGCGATCTCGGCATCCGACGGATCAACCCGTGTGAAGAAGGAGCGGATCTCCTGCTCCTCTGCCTCACTGGCGGCAGCCAGCGCCCCCACCAGGGGCAGCGTCACCTTTCGCTCGCGAAGATCGTGTCCGGTGGGCTTGCCCGTCGTGGCTTCCGTACCGGTGTAGTCCAGCAGGTCGTCGGCGATCTGAAACGCCATCCCCAGGTTGTGCCCGTAGGACGCCAGGGCCTCCCGGTGGCGGGGATTGCCGGCAAGCGCGCCCATTTCACATGACGCGGACATCAGGGAAGCCGTCTTCGCGGCGATGAGCCGGTAGTAATCTTCCTCGGTGAAGTCGAGCGCGTCGTACGACGTGAGCTGACGCATCTCACCCACCGACATCTCGTTGGCGGCCCGAGCCAGCACCGCCAGCGCCTCCAGTTGCCCACGCTCGGCGAGTTCGGTGACCCCTCGGGAATAGAGGTAGTCCCCCATGATGATGGCCACCTGGTGGGTCCAGAGGGCATTCACCGTGGGAAGCCCGCGCCGGAGCACCGAGTGGTCCACCGCGTCATCGTGAACCAGCGTCGCCAGGTGGACGAGTTCCACCACCGCGGCCAGCGTCACCGCCAGGGCACCCGGCGTCGCGTCCACTCGGCTGGAGAGGAGGAGGAGCGTCGGCCGAAAGAGCTTGCCTTGCATGAAGAGGAGGTGGTCGTTGACCTCCTCGATCATGTGGAAGTCCGAGAGGACGATGCGCCGCAGCTCCGCGGCCACACGGTCCAGGTCCTCACGCACCGGCCCCTGGATGGAGGCGAGGTCCACCGTCGGTTCCGTGAACGCCGGGGGTCGAAGGTCCTGCCCGGTGGCGTCGGCCATCTACGGCTGCCGGAGCCGACGCAACCGTTCGGTCACGTCCGCGAAGTTGATGTCGAGGGCGAAGACCTTGTCGTAGAAGCGGAGCGCCTCGTCGGTGTTCCCCAGATCCTCGTGCGCCCGGGCCAGGTAGTAGTAGATCCCCACAAGATCGTCCTCGATGTCGTAGTCCACCTCCAGCGCGCGACTGAGGGTGTTGAGGGCGGCCGTGGTCTCGCCCATCTCCATGAAGGTCTGGCCGAGCATCTCGTAGGTGGGCAGGTGGTTCGCCGATGCCCGCAACGCCGCCTGGAACTCCTCCACCGCCTCGTCCAGAAGGCCCATCTCCTTGTATGCGGTTCCCAGGTCGTAGTGGGCCTTGACGTCGTCGGCGTCGAGGTTCTCGGACACCTTCTGCTTGAACTGCGAGAGCATCTTGGCGAAGTCCGCTTCCTCGTCACCGGAGGGCTCTTCGTAGGCCACCTTGAACCGGGTGGTCTTCTCCTCCTCGTCGCCGAGGATCAGCGAGCCCAGATCCACGTACTCTTCGTGTGCCGCCACCTCCCGAACGGGCACCGCGGCTCCCCCACGTGCCAGCGCCTCCTTCGCCTCCTCATTGCCCGGGTCCGCCTCCAGCACCTGCTGGTAGGCGGCCTGCGCACGAGCCGCCTCTCCCGCGGCCTCCAGCGTGCGGGCCAGTCCCAGGTACGCCTCGGCCAGGAGGGCGTCGTCTCCCTCGGCGTACGCCAGCTCCACGAATCGCTGGTGGAGCGTCACGTCATCGGGCGACTCCTGGATACGCGCGCGCACGTCGGCGATGGAGAGGTCTTCCTCCTCGTCGGCCGCCGCCTCCTCCACCGCGGCCTCCAGCGCATCCTGCGACGGAGCCGCCGGTGCCTCGGCGGCTTCCGCACCCATGTCCATGGGGGACGGGACCTCGTCTTCCGCCTCCGCCGCCACCGGGCCCGCGTCGACCTCCGACTCGTCGTCCCACCCGAACGTGGGGAGCTCCACGTCCTCCTCCTCGCCCCCTTCAGCCTCCTCCTCGCCCACCTCAAAGGTGGGAAGTTCCATGGCCTCCTCCTCGCCCCCTTCAGCCTCCTCCTCGCCCACCTCGAAGGTGGGGAGCTCCAGGGCCTCTTCCGCACCTTCCTCCGGCGTTTCCTCGCCCAGATCGAAGGTGGGAAGTTCCATGGCCTCCTCCTCACCTCCCTCCGGCGTCTCCTCGCCCAGATCGAAGGTGGGGAGCTCCATGGCGTCCTCGGCGGCGGCTTCCTCCACCGCCCCCTCCAGGGCCTCGTCCGCTGGCGTCGCGATCTCGAACCCCGCGAGGCCCGCGTCCACCTCGGCGGGTTCGTCGGCCGTCCCGCTTACGCCGGCGTCCGGTGTCACGTCACCGAACGTGGCGAGATAATCGTCCTCAGGCGCCCCTCCGACGGGCGCTCCCGTCTCCATGTCCAGATCAGCGTCGGGCTTCAGCTCCCGGATCTTCGCCTCCACCTCAGCCGCCTCGGGTCTGCCCTTGGTGACGAGGTGGCGATACGCCACCGTGAGCTGCTCCACCGCCTCGTCCACGCGGCCGTGCGAGGCCATCTGCTCGGCCACCATGATCCGCGTGTCGGTCTCGTCGGGCGCCAGGTCACAGAACTCGATGAGCGCGCGGAACGCCTCGTCCAGGTCACCCGCCTGCTGCATGCGCTCGGCGTACGTGAGGAAGTTGGTGCGGGCGTCGGGGATGAATCCCTGCTCGGCCCGAATCTGTCCCATCCGGAGGTAGGCCTGATGGCGGTCAGGCACGTTGCGGATGATCTTCTTACAGACGGCGATGGCGTTGTTGGGCAGGAAGGCTTCAAGGTAGAGATCCACCGCCTTCTCGTAGTGCTCCACCGCCGCATCCAGGTCACCCGCCCGCACGAAGAGGTCACCGACACGGTTGTAGAGGCCGATGTCGGGCTGATCCTCCTCCTGGAGGATCTCGATGGCCTTCTTGTACTGCTCCAGCGCCTTGTGCCACTCCTCTTTCTGCTCGTGGCGTCGGGCCTGCTCCTTGAGCGCTTCGATGCTCATGCGTCGTCCGAGGGGTTCGGTTGCTTGCGTTGGCGCTCTTGTACGTGCCGGGAGAGTCGGTGGGACAAGATGCGGGCCGGTTCCAGGTCAGGCAGGCATAATCTGCCGGTGCTCGCCAGATGCACAAGGGCATCCGGGATCATTCCGATCACCTCGATGCGGCCGGCATGCCCGCCTCGGGCTCGTGCTTCTTCGTCGATGGCGTCGAACACATCCGCCGGCGAGACCCGTTCGGGGTCCTCCAGGTTCATGGAGACCTGCACGCGTCCGGCAGCAGGCAGCTCCAGGCCCAACGCCCTCAGACCCGGGAAGCCACCCCCGCGCTCCCGGATGCTGGCGGCGATCTCCCGGGCGTCGGTGACGTCCAGGCCCTCCAGATCCACGTTCCAGGCCAGGAGCACCGGACGCGCGCCCACGCAGGTCACGCCCGCGGTGGGGTGCGGCGCCCATGCGCCCTTGGGGACGTCGGGCATGCGCTCTGCGGGGAATCCCGCCGCCAGAGCCTCGAAGCCACCCCGCCGCAACTCCGCCAGTCCACGCCCCGGAGGGTTCGACGCGCGTCCGTAGAAGTAGACGGGCATACCCATGCGCGCGATGGCACGCCCCACATCGTGGGCCAGCTCCACGGCCTCTTCCATGGTCACGTCGTGGAGCGGCACGAAGGGCAACACGTCCAACGCTCCCACCCTGGGATGAACCCCCTGGTGTCTCCGGAGGTCGATGCGCTCCATCGCCAGACGGGCCGCCTCCAACGACGCCCTCCGCACCGACTCGGGATCACCGACGAAGGTGATCACGCTGCGGTGGTGGTCCGGATCCGCGGTCCGGTCCAGCACTTCCGCGCCTACCCGCTCCACCGCCTCCACAACCTCATCGAGAAAGGAGGGGTCCCGCCCCTCCGAAAAGTTGGGCACCGCCTCGATGACCTTGACCATGGACCCAAGGTAACGACTTCGGCGCAGAGGATTCGAGCGGGGAGGTTCCGGCGCCGCGGCCCCCTCAGCGCCCCGGCGCCAGGTTGGGATTGCCCGCCTGAAGCTGGTACGCCCAGTCGAAGATCATGATGGCGTCGTCGTTCTGGTCGAAGCCCAGGAGCACCACGCGGATCGCGGCGTAGTGGGTGGCTCCGTCGTCACCCACCACCCGCAGCGCGTAGGTGGTCTGCGGCTCGAGCGCCAGATCGGAAGTGACGTACCCGAGGGTGGGCGCCACCGCCAGCTCGGTGCATCCAGCGTCCGCGCCGGGTCCGCAACGGAGCGCGGTGGTCTCAAACCCCACCGGATACACCTCGGTGCCCGGCCCCGGCACCAGCCACCAGCCGTTGGCATCCACCTCGAGGCGAACGTGCCGCTCTGCCGCGTCGCCGCTCACCACCGGGTTGCTCCGCTCGTCGGGCCGGAAGCGGAAGCCCGACTGCTGCGGCCTGGCGAAATAGTCGTAGAGCCACTCGCCGTGGAAGTCCGGACGGGGCGTGCCCTGCCCCAGCGCGCTGGGATCGCCTTCGTGTCCGTATACGTCCACCGCGGTGACGAAATAGCGGACCGTCTTTCCGTTCTCCGCCCGCTCGTCCAGGAAGGCTTCGGAGTCGGTCTCCCCCACCAGGAATGCGCTGTCACCGTCGCCGTCCTGGTACACACGGTAGAAGGAGAAATCCTCGTCCTGGCGTGCGTTGTCGTCCCAGAGGAGGTAGATGGCGCCGTCCAGCGCCACCACCGTCAGGAGCTGAGGCGGCGGCGGCCCGTCCATCGGCGGAACCTCCACCACCACGCTGGACTCGCTGGCCGCCTCCTCCCCGGAGTCGGGGTCGTAGGCCGCCACGTAATACTCATACGTGGCCCCCTCGACGATGTTGGCGTCGTCGTAGAAGCAACTCCCTTCCACGCAGTTGGTGACCTCGGCGATGAGGAAGAAGTCCGGATCTTCCGTGCGGCGCGAGTAGACCCGGAAGGACTCGCCGTTCCAGGAAGCCGACAGCCTCCACCGCACGGTTACCACGCCCGCGTAGTAGCTGGCGTCCAGATCCACGGGAGGTGCGGGCGCGTCGTCGAAGACGAAGATGTCCGAGTCGCACGCCGTCAGCGCGGCCGCACCCATCCAGGCGATCATCCAGAGCCGATTCATCCTCCGTCTCCTTCCCTCACGTGGAGCACCTCTCTCACCGGGCATCTAAGCAACGCCCGTACCGAACCGCAGGTTCTTTTCCCCCAACGAGTTCACTCGACTGACGGCAGCGATACTGTCCTCTCCGGGGGACGTCTAGGTGGCGGCGGAGGACGTCAGCGGCGCCGAGGAGCGAGCCCCGCATCCAGGTTGCGCTGCTCGTAGTCGAACTTCAGATCGGCGTTGTCCAGGAGGCTCACCTCGAAGCGGAACGACCAGTTCCCCGTGGCGGTCTGCAGGAAGTCGAAGTGGGCCTGCCAGCGATGCAGGTCGCGGGTGAGGCGGATGGTGTGATCATTGAACGCGCCCCGTTCCAGATCGTACGCCGTGCGCCAGCTCACGTCCCAGTGTTCCGTGGGTCGGAGGGTCACCGTACCGGTGAGCATCTGGCTGGCGGGAGCCTCGGGGTCACGCGGGCGCTGCAGCGAGTACGACAGGTTGGCGTTCCAGCCCCCACGCGAGGAGCGAGCCCTCCGGGTGGGAGCGGACCGGGGGCGACTGGAGCGCGGCACGATGGACGCCTCGTCGGTGGCGCCCACGGGCTGGAAGCGATCGGCGGTGCCCGCGTCTTCCTCGGCCGCCTCGTCCTCATCCTCCTCCCCCTGATCGCCGCGGGCAAGTCCCAG
>WGEM01000626.1 GCA_015492755.1 Gemmatimonadota bacterium
CGCGACGGAGCGCGGGCTACGCCGTCGTCGCGCCGTCCAGGATTCGCGGCCGCGGCACGCCCAACGCGGCCCGCTCTCTTACTCGGACAGGCTCCTACCGCGGGGGATCGAGGCGGGATGTGGTGTCCGCGCCGGCCTCCAGCGCGTCCTGGCGCTCACCTTTTCTCGCCAGCGCCAACGCTCCGGCGGAGCTGGCGGCGCCCGCCGCCGCGAACACGGGGCCGAGGACCGCCAGGTTCGAGATGAAGCCGGGGTCGTCCAGGAGCGTGACGGCGAAGACGAAGAGCGTCGAGAAGAGCAGGCCTCCCACCGCCCCCCAGCCCGCGAAGCGGAGGAGCGACATCTCCTCGAAGGTGCGACGCCGCTCCAGCGCGGAGAGCACCACCGAGAAGGTGACACCCCCCAGGAACCCCAGAGCGCCGAACCCGATGGGATACGGCACGTCGGCGCCGGTGCTTCCGGTGGTGAGGAGAAAGCCCAGGAGGATCACCATACCGGCACCGAACCAGGTGACGGCCCAGGTGAGCCCCATCCCGACGGCGCCCCTGACCCGTCGCATCCATGTCTTCATCACGACCTCCTTCGGGTGTGCGAGGCCCGGGTGCGTCAACGCCCCGGACGGCGCGGGCCCTCCACCGCGCCGGGGATGCACGTTGCGTGCCACCGCCACCCGCGCCACCCCTCGACCGGCGCCGGCGCGCCGCCCACATTGACAGCCGGGCCGGGGCCGCCGAAGCCTACCTCGCCCGCGCTCCCGACGCATCCACCCAACCGACGTCCACGAGGTCTCATGACGCTCCAGCGCTCGCCGTCGCGCATGGTGTTCGCGCTCTCCACCATCGCGCTCCTTGCCGCACCGCCGGCGCGGGCCGCCCAGCAGGCGCGCCCGATCTTCGTGGACGGGCAGGCGCAGGTGGTGCCGGCCTTCGCCGACTCCTCCACGTGGATCCACGAGGATCTCTGGGTGGAGACGGAGTTCGACTCCGATGGCGATGGCGCGCCGGACCGGGTCCACGTGGACGTCTGGCGACCCGGCCAGACAGAGACGGAGGGCCTTCGCGTCCCGGTGATCTATGAGACAAGCCCGTACTACTCCGGGACGGGCCCGCTGGATTTCCGCTACTTCTGGGATGTCCGGCAGGAGCTGGGCGAGGATCCTCCGCCGCGCACCCCCATGCCGCCCATCCCCCACCGGGCGGAACAGCCCGTCATCTCCCGCTCCCACGTGCGCACCTGGGTGCCGCGGGGCTTCGCGGTGGTGCACTCGCAGTCGCCGGGTACCGGACAGTCGCAGGGCTGCCCCACGGTGGGCGGCGCCAACGAGGCGCTGGCGCCCAAGGCGGTCATCGACTGGCTCAACGGACGCGCCCGGGGCTTCCGCACGCTGGACGGCGACGAGGAGGTCTTCGCCACCTGGTCCACCGGGAAGGTGGGGATGACGGGCACGTCGTATAACGGCACGCTCCCCCTGGCGGCGGCCACCACCGGCGTGGAGGGTCTGGAGGCCATCATCCCCGTGGCGCCCAATACGTCGTACTACCACTACTACCGCTCCAACGGCCTGGTCCGCTCACCCGGCGGCTACCTGGGCGAGGACGTGGACGTCCTCTACGACTTCATCAACTCCGGCTTCCCGGAGCGGCGCGCTTACTGCAACGAGACGGTGCGCGACGGGCTCATGAAGGCCCGCCAGGACCGTCGCACCGGCGACTACAACGACTTCTGGGCGGAGCGCGACTACCTGAACCACATCGACGGCGTGCGTGCCGCCACGCTCATGTCGCACGGCTTCAACGACTGGAACGTGATGCCCGAGCACAGCTACCGCATCGCGATGGCGCTGAAGGAGCGAGGGGTGCCGGTGCAGATCTACTATCACCAGCAGGGCCACGGCGGCCCCCCGCCCCTGGAACTCATGAACCGCTGGTTCACCCGCTGGCTCTACGGTGTGGAGAACGGCGTGGAGCGCGACCCGAAGGCCTGGATCGTGCGGGAGGGCGACGACCGCCGGAACCCCACGCCCTACCCGGACTATCCGCACCCCGAGGCCTCACCGGTTCACCTCTACCCTGCGGGAGGCGGGAACGCCGTGGGGCGACTGGCGCTGGAGCCGGCACCGGACGCCGAGCCGGAGACCCTCACCGACGACGTCTCCTTCAGCGGCGGCGAGCTGGCGGCGGCGGCGGAGTCACCCCACCGGCTCCTCTACGCCACGGGACCGCTCCGGGAGGATCTGCACATCTCCGGTGTGGCGCGGGTGCGGATCCGGCTTGCGGCCGACCGTCCGGCGGCGAACCTCTCGGTCTGGATGGTGTCGCTCCCCTGGGCGGACAGCGTCGCATCCATCAACGAGAACCTCATCACCCGCGGGTGGGCCGATCCCCAGAACCGGCACTCGCTGAGGGAGAGCGATCCGCTGGTGCCGGGGGAGTTCGTGGAGGTCTCCTTCGACCTCCAGCCCGACGATCAGGTGATCCCGGCGGGTGCCCGGCTGGGGCTGATGATCTTCTCCAGCGACCGGGAGTTCACCCTCTGGCCCAGCCCCGGCACGGGGCTCACCATCGACCTGGGATCCACCTCGCTGGAGCTTCCGGTGGTGGGAGGGGAGACCGCCCTCCGGCGGGCGCTCAGGCCCCCGGTCCGCTGAGGACGTTCAGCGCAGCGTCAGCCCCACCCCCACCTCCACGTAGCGGTGCTCGGCGCCGCGCTGGAGGACGGCGGTGGGTGAGACGAGGTCGTAACGGCCGCCGTTGAGATTGGCGTAGAAGGCCAGGGAGACGGGACCCGCCACGGGAATGGTGACGCCGGCTCCCGCCGAGTAGCCGATGCCCAGGCCCGACGCCTGCTCCACCACGGGACCGGCGCCCTCTTCCTCCCGCACCACATCCTGGCGGGCCCACGCCAGACCACCGCCGGCCCGGATCCAGACGTGCCAGACCTGCCATGAAAAGGTCACCGACGCGTTGCCCAGGGTGTTCCCCAGCGAGGTGGGTTGGGGGGCGCCGGTGCTGTCGGGATCCAGCGTGGGACCCGGGTGCGTGCGCCGCCACACGCTGGCGTCGATCCCCACGCCCAGACCATGACCCAGGTACTTCCCGAGGCTGGCGTGGGCGCTGAAGCTGTCTTTGTTCTCAGGGCTGGCGCAGAGCGAACAGGCGTCGCTCCGCCGCCCGAAGGCGAATCCCGCCGTGAAGAAGATGGGGAGCTTCGACGTCCCGGCGGCAGCCGCAGGAGGGCGCACGGAGGCAGGGTCGCCCGGGGGCGGGGCATCGTTCTGGGCCACAGCCTCCGACGGCGTCCAGAACGATGCGGACGCGCACCAGACGACGATGCCCGACCAGACGACGATCCCTCGACGGCGTGACACGATCCCTCCCGGTTGGGGCTCCTGCGGGCCCGGCCCGGGCCATACCCGGGCCGGAACCCTACCGGGCGAGGATCGGCAGCGAGGCGCGTGATCTTGAGCGACGTCGTGCCCTTACCGTGCACTCCCTGGCGCCCCGGGCCGGCCCACCACGAACGGCTCCGTGACGATGTCGGGACCCACCCCGCGCTTGGATTCCGCCACGATGCGCGCCACCTCCTCCATGATCTTCGCGTTGTCGGTGACGATGCCGTCCTTGATGGTGTGGAGGATCCCCTTCGTCCGGTACATCTGCCGGGTCTCGGGATCCATCCGGATGGCGCCGAAGGGATAGAGGTACTTGAAGTCCGCCGCAGGGCTCCCGTCCACGACGATGAGGTCCGCCACGTAGCCCTCCTGCACGAGCCCCAGCTTCGGCTCCATGAGGAACTCGGCGGAGTTGTAGGTGGCGGCGCGCAGCACCTCCAGCGGGTGCATCCCCGACTCCAGCATGAGCTGCAACTCCCGGATGTTTCCGAAGCCTCCGGTGGACCACTGGTAGTTGTCGTCGGTGCCGAACACCACGCGCCCGCCGCGCTTGTTGAACTCGAAGATCATGTCGCCCCAGAGGTCGTACATGTAGGTCCAACGGTACTCGTCCAGCGACGTCCAGTCGTACTGGAAGGAAGCGTGGTTGTCCGGGTTCGGGAGGTGCCACTCCCAGAGTGCCTGGTGCGTGTACTTCTCGTGCCAGGGGAGCCCGTGGGCCCGGATGATGTCGCGGTTCGCCTCGTAGGTGGCGCGGTTGGGCTGCATGGTGACGCCGTAGTAGACCAGCGAGTCGGTGACGACGTGCAGAAGGCGGTGGCGGGTTTCGGGGTTCTCGCCCGCCTCAATCCAGACCTGCGCCGCTTCGCGGAAGCGCTTGTTCTCGTCCCAGTAGTTGTAGTCAGGCGGGTAGTTCTGGACTTGACGGTTCAGCGCGCTCTCCGCGTAGCCGTAGTGGTGCACGATCATGCTCACCCCCAGCCGGGCGGCGTCCAGCGCGTTCACCTGGCTGGTGCTGGAGGGTTGGATGTGCACGCCGGTGACGCCTCCGGCGGCCTCGACGGCCTTCGCGGCGGCGCCGAAGATCACCGGGTTCCAGCAGAGGTTGTTGAGATAGACCTGGCGCACACCCTTGGCGATCATCTCGCGGGCGATCTCGGGGGCCAGATCCGGATCGAGGAGCTCCTCCTCACTGTAGTCGGTCTTCGCGCCCCAGCCGTAGATGGGGAAGAGGCGCGGCGCCAGGATCTCGTTGTTGCGCTCCGCCTCGAGGATGTCCTGCACGCGCCCTTCCTCGGCGGGTCCGATGGACGTCACGCCCGTGGCGAGCTGCAGGTAAAAGATATAGTCCAGTGGCAGCTCCGGGCCGCGGAGGTGCAGGTGCAGGTTGATCATCCCGGGCATCACGTACAGCCCCTCGCCCTCGATGACCCGGTCGCCCTGCATGGCGTCGGGGTTGTCACGGTCGTGGCGCCGCATCTCGGCGATGACGTTGCCGGTGATGAGGATGTCGTAGGGACCCACCGCCGGCCCGCCGTGGCCGGGGATGACCATCACGTTCCGGAGGACGAGACGCTCGTACGGGCCCTCCGCCAGCTCACCGAAGGTCTTCGTCTCGGTGACGTCCGGCTTCAACGCCACCTTCTCGAGCTGCCCCGCGAGGGCGGCGGGAAGGACGCCCAACAGGACGGTGGCCAGCGCCGCGCCGGCGCATGACGGAAGGCGGCGCGCACGGGGTGAGCGGGTGCGGTGCGGCGTGGGGGTGCACTTCATGGCGTCCTCCTGAGACTGCGGATCACGGAGCGCCGGCGGCGGACTTCCTTCCGGCCGCAAGCGTGGAGGCCAAGGTAGGCCGGGGGGCGGACGCTCCGAAAGCGTCGGGCGGAGATGGGGAAATGCCGTCCGAGATGTCCGTCCAC
>WGEM01000627.1 GCA_015492755.1 Gemmatimonadota bacterium
CCCCCACCCCCGGCACGCCGGAGAGCACCGGCTGCACGAAGTGGAAGACCGCCGCCACCGCTCCCGCCGCCAGCACGGGCTTGAGCACGCTGGCGTCCGCCACCCGCATCTCCAGGACGCTCCGGCTCGCCCGGATCCTTGCCAGGTTCACCACCAGCGCAGTGACGAGCACCGCCAGCGCCGCCCCTTCTGCGCCCAGCGGGGGGATCAGGAGCCAGCCCAGGCCCACGGTGAGCCCCAGCATCGCCAGACCGAAGGGGATGTTGCCGGCCGGGCGGAGGTACACGAAGGGCAGCTCGCTCAGCCCCAGGCTCCCGTTCACCGCGTCGCCCAGCATGAGGAGCACCACGATGACGGCGCCGACCCGGAACTCCGGATCCACCAGGCCCAGCACAGCTTCGCCGTAGAAGGCGAAGATGAGTGCGATCATGAGCTGCGCGGTCATGATCCAGCGCACCACCATACGGAGCTGCGCGTCGGCCCGGCCCATGTCTCTCGCCGCCACGCTCTGTGCGAAGACGGGCGGGAGGATCCGGTCGAATCCCTGGCGGATCTTCTTGGTGATGGTGGAGAGCTGGCGGCCCATCCCGTAGATCCCCACCGTCCCCTCGGCGAAGAAGTACGAGACGAGGAACACGTCGGCCTTGTCCGCCAGCATGAGTCCCAGTTCGTAGGCGGCGGTGGGTCCGCTGAAGGTGGCCAGCCCCCGGATATCCGCCATGCGCAGCGGCGCGCGAAGACACGCCCCCAGCGGGAAGAGGCGCGCGAAGAAGAAGACCGAGGCACCGGCCGCCGCCGCCAGCGAGACGACGTAGGCCGCCGCCAGCGCCACGTCGCGCACGCCCAGGAGGTAGAGCACCGGAAGCGCCAGCGTCAGCGTGATGGGCTCGATGAGGCTCCGGGCGTAGACCTCCCATCGCATCTGGCGGGTGTAGCGGATGGCCACCAGCAGCACGTCGGAGAGGACGATGAGGGGGAGCGCCAGCGTCACCATCTGCAGCGGGCGCACCGCACCCTCCAGCCCGAACACTTCCGCCGCTAGCCAGCCGCCGGAGGCGCCCACCACCAGTGTGCCCAGCGCGCCCAGCGAGAGCGCCAGCGCGATGCCCGACGCCACCGGCCCCACCAGCGACTCGCCCCGCTGCTCCGCCTCACTCATGAACCGGAAGAGCGAGCGCTTCATGCCGAAGAGCGCCAGCGCCGCCACCGTTTCCACCACCGTGATGGCAAAGGTGTAGGCGCCCCAGCCCTCCTTGCCGAAGAGGCGGCCCGCCAGGACCAGGAAGGCCAGGCGCGGCGCGATCCGCGCCACGGAGCCCAGATAGTTGACGCCGGCGCCCCGGGCCAGGTCGCGGGTGTCGGTCTCGGCCGAAGTGCGGCCGGGCGGCGGCGAGGCCGGCGGCTTCACGGCGCCACCCGGACGGCCGTCAGTCCGTCAGGTATCCGGACGGATACGCACCGGCCAGCGGATCCGTCCCGTACCGGTTGGGGCCGGGCGTCCCCTGCTTGAGGAGGAGCACCAACCCCAGGTAGACGTTGTAGAGGGGAATGAAGAGCAGCCACCAGTGCCATCCCGGGCGGTCCAGGTCATGCAGTCGCTTCACGGTGATGGCGATCCCCATCCACGTGCCCGCCAGCACGACGCCCACCGCCGGCAGGAGGAAGAGGGGGCTCCCGGTCACCGCTGCCACTCCCACGATCAGCACAATCGCGGTGAAGATGGCGAGATCGTCCAGCACGATATGCCAGAAGTACCACGCGCGGTTCGCGCGGCCCTCGAAGCTAAAGAGGTCCAGCAGCTTGTCCATGTGCGCCCCCTCACGCGTCGGTGTCCGACGACGGCTCCAGTCCCTCGGCCAGAGGGAGCGTGCGAAGCCGCGCCAGCTTCTTGTCCTGGTACTCCTGCATACGACGTAGGATGCCGTCCAGCGTCAGAAGCGCGCGGGTGAGGTAGCGCCCTTTGTTGAGCATGACGCACTCCGCCCGCTCCGCCATGGCGGCGTCGGTGATCTCCGCGCGCGAGGGAATCCCCTTCTTCGCCAGGCGCTCCAGGACCTGCGTCGCCCAGATGACGGGAACGTGCGCCGCCTCGCAGAGCCAGAGGATCTGCTCCTGCGCCTCCGCCAGCGTCTCCCACCCGCACTCCACCGCCAGGTCTCCCCGCGCGATCATCACCCCCACGGGGTGGGTGCGCATGGCGGTGAGGAGCAGCCACGGGAGCTGCCGGTACCCTCGCTGCGTCTCG
This sequence comes from Gemmatimonadota bacterium, assembly GCA_015492755.1. Taxonomy (GTDB): domain Bacteria; phylum Gemmatimonadota; class Gemmatimonadetes; order Longimicrobiales; family Gaopeijiaceae; genus S146-37. The sequence continues at coordinate 2,246 of WGEM01000627.1, forward strand.
ATCTTCAGAACGATCCCCACGTCGTCGCCGCCGCGTGCGTCCAGCTCACGCTGCAGCGCCCGCACGTCGTCGGGATCGTTGACGAAGGAGAGGCCCACCAGGTGGGCGTGGCGCACCACGAAGTCCAGGTCCGCACGGTCCTTGTCGGTGAGTGCCGGCACGCGGAGCTGGGCCTGGGGGAAGTTGATGCCCTTGTCGGCGCGAAGCTTCGCGCCTCCCGGCGGCGCCAGCGTGATCTCGATCTCCATCTCTTCGGGGGTGACGCGGCGCACCACTCCCTCGCACTTCCAATCGTCGAAACGCACCACCTGCCCGGGGGTCACCTGATGGAACACCTCCGGCATGGTGCACGAGACGTGGGCGGGCCGGATCACGGTGCCGTCGGGTGCCCTCACCGCCGGCGCGCCGGGGCGCGGGTCACGGTGGAGGATGAGTGTGTCGCCGATCTCCAGGACGAGGGGCACCTCCGCGGGGGCTAGCTCGCCGACCTCACCCCGAGCCACCTCCGTCCGGGCTTCTCCACGGAGGAGGACCAGCTCCGTGCCCGTCTCCAGATACGCCGTCTTCCAGCACTCGCCCCAGCAGCGCCCTGCGCGGCAGGAGACCAGCACCACATGGCGCTTCTTGCCGCGGGTGTCCTCGAAGGCCACCACGTCGCCCTCGCGTGCCCGGGCCAGCCACGCGGCGTCCACCGGGAGCACGGCGTCGGGCTCGACTTCCGGCTCCCCCACGCACGTCGACGCGTCCTCCGCTTCCTCCCCTCCAGGCGCATGGAAGAGGATGCGCGCGGGCGCGACGGGCCGGCCGCGCAGGTCGCGCCGGGGCCGCCAGTGCACCACCCTCGGTCCGGGCTCCAGCGGGCCGGTGCGGAGCTTCGGCCCCGCCAGGTCCATGAAGATCCGGCAGGGCCGGCCCAGCTCCGCCGACGCCGCGTGCACGTGTTCCACCATCCCCGCCCACACCGACGGGTCGTCGTGCGCGCAGTTGATGCGGGCGCAGTCCATTCCCGCCGCCACCAGCTCCCGCACGAAATCCGCGTCCCGGGCGGCCTCGGCCGGGAGGGTGACCATGACCCTCACGTCGCGGCCTTCGGGCTCAGGACCCAGAAGTTCGGCGGCGTTGGCCGCCAAACGGCGGCGTCCTCCACGCCGGTCCACCGGCGGAGCGGGATCGGGCTCGGGCGGAACGGCTCCGTCCGCCATCAGCGCCAGCGCCCGGCGCACCGCGTCGATGCCGGAGAGCGTGTGCGCCTCGATGTCTTCCAACGACGAAAGACCAAGCTCCACCAGACGCTCCTGCAGCACGCTCAGGTCGAAGTGCCGGAGCGCCAGGTAGTGCGCGAGATTGCGGGCGCTCACCCGGAAGTCCGGGTGCGCCGCTTCGATCTCCGGGCGGAGTTCCTCCTCCAGGAGGAGCGCGAAGTCGCGCACCGCATCCAGCCGCAGCAGGAGTTCATCGAAGTCCGGGCTCCCCGGCTCGCTGCCACGGGCGCCCTCGACGCCCAGCGAACGCTCCCCGTGAAACGGGAGCGTGAGCGTCGTGCGGTGGGTCTCTCCGTCACTCACGTGGCCCCTCCCACGATGGCCTCGGCTTCCATCTCCACCAGATACCCCCGCCCCACCAGATCGGCCCGCACCAGGGTATTGGCGGGACGCACCGGTCCGAACCGGCGCCCGTGCTCGGCGGCCACCTCCTCCCACACGTTCAGGTCGCTGACGTAGACCCGGGTACGCACCACGTCGTCCAGCCGACCCCCCAGCGCCCGGAGCGCTCCCTCGATCTTGTCGATGCAGAAGGTGGTCTGGGCGCGGGCGTCGCTTCCCCCGATGATGCGGTCCCGGTGCGTGGCGGTGGTGCCGGAGACGTGGATGACGTCGCCCTTGCGCACCGCCCGAGCGTAGCCCGCCCACTCCTCCCAGGGCGTGCCGCTGAGCGCCAGCGTGCGCCCGTCGCCACCGGTCCGGACCGGGTACGGGGCCGGCGCCTCCAGGAAGTGGTGCGAGAGGTCGCCCGAGGCGGTGAGGTAGGGGGGCCGCCGGTACTCGTCGCCGCAATCGCCGGGGATGGGGTCCAGCGCCGCCGACGCCTCCTCCAGCGCCTTCCGGGCGCGGTCGTCGTACGCCACCGAGAAGATCCGCAGGTTGTCCTCCAGGTGTTGGGAACGACCCGGGCGGGCGCCCACGATCACCGCGGCCACGTGGGGCCGCTCCAGCACGTGCCGGCACGCCAGGTTCGCCATGGAGCAGCCCAGCCGCTGCGCCTCGCGCTGGAGCACCGACAGGAGGTCCTGGAAGCGGGACCACCCCCCGGCGGCGTCGATGAACCGCTTGTACTTCATCTGCGACCACGTCTCCAGCGAATCGGGTTCCGGCTCCGGCGCGCCCACCCACCGCTCGGTGAGGAAGCCTCCCGCCAGCGTGCCGTAGGCCAGGAGTTGAATGCCGTAGCGGGCGCAGATTTCGCTCATCTCGCCGGATGCGCGTGTGTCCAGGAGGGAGTAGCTCACCTGGTTCGAGACGATCTCCACGCCGCTCTCCCGCAGCATCCGCACGTGGGCGGCGTCGGTGTTGGTGAGCCCCAGACGCCGGATGCGGCCCGCGCGCCGCAGGCCGTCCAGCTCGAAGATCGCGTCGAGCCACGCCGGGTCCTCATAGCGCCAGGCGTGGAACTGCAGGAGGTCCAGCGGCCGCCGCCCGGTGCGCGCTTCCGCCCGCGCCACCGCCTCATGCACCGCCTCGGGGGGAAGCGGACCCGGCGCCGGAACCCACTTGGTGAGGAACTCCGCCGCGCCCGGGCGGGCCCGTTCCAGCGCGCCGGCCAGATCCTCGGCGGAGCCGTAGTGGTCCGCCAGGTCGAAGGTGGTGAACCCGGCGTCCACGTACCGGGCCATCTCCGCGACGGCCTGGACGGGATCCACCCGTTCGCCGTCGCGCTCCATATCCGCCACCTGCCAGAGTCCGGTGACCACCCGGGAGATCTCCAGATCCGGCGCGAGGCGCGTACGGGGCACACCCCCGCCTGCGGGTGAGTCCGATGTGCTCATGAGGGCGGAAGCTCCCGGAAGAGGGCCTGGGTGTCCACGCCGCTGCGGCGGAGCGCCGCGGTCTCCCTCAGGTACACCACCGTGGCGGCGCCCAGCACCGCCAGCCAGAGGGGCGTGGAGTGGAAGTACCACGCCCCCAGGTCGGTGGTGAGGTCCTTCACCACGTGCACCCCCAGAAAGAGCGTCAGGAGCGCCGCGCCTCCCGCCGCCAGCGGCACCTGAAGGCGCCGCCAGGGGAGCACCTTCACCTTCGCGGCCAGGCGCGCGTTCCGGCGGGGGAGCGTCAGCACGGTGAGGCACATGAGGAGGAAGTTCACCAGCATGGACGTCACCAGGATGTCCACGCCGAGAAAGAAGTCGCCGGCAACGTGGCTCCCCACGATGGAGGCGGACGCCACGCCCGCCGACGCCACCAGCGCCACGTGGGGCGTGCCGAAGCGGGGGTGCACCCGCGCCACCGCGCGGGGAAACACGCCGTCCTCGGCCCACGCGAACATGAGGCGTGAGACCGCCAGCAGCATGGCGGGCAGGTCGTTGATGAGCGCCACCGCCGCGCCCGCGACGATGAGCACCGTCCAGGCGGGTGAGAGCACGTAGCCCAGGAGGCCGGGCGCCGTGAGGTCCTGCGTCTGAGCCCGCTCCGCCACGAAGCTCCACGGTACGGCGTGGTAGACCGCGGCGGTGAAGAGCATGTAGTAGGACCCCACGCCCACCACCGCGATGCCGATGGCCAGGGGAAGGTTCCGCCCGGGACGCCGCGCCTCTCCACCTGCCTGGGCGATGGAGTCGAAACCGATGAAGCTGGAGAAGAGGATGGCCGACGCCGCCAGGAAGCCCCACACCCCCACACGAGCCTCCGGGGGGGCGGGCACGGTGGTCCCTTCCGCCGCCGCCAGCCCGGTGGCGAAGTCGGCGTGGTCGTGGGCGAAGCCCGCCACGATCACCACCGACCCGAGCGCGAACATCAGCGCCATGAGCGGGACCAGGACGCCGGTGTAGGCCTTGAGGCCCCGCACGTTGAGCGCCACCGATCCCCAGAGGAACGCCATCGCCACGCCCACACGCACCGGTCCCGTGTCCAGCGCACCCGCCAGCACCGTCCACTCCAGCGCGACGTCG
>WGEM01000628.1 GCA_015492755.1 Gemmatimonadota bacterium
CGATGAGGAAGGTGACGCCCATGTCTGCGGTGGCGACGCGCCCGTGGGCGATGAGGTTGGGCTCGAAGGCCGCCAGCGCCGCCACCGCCAGCGCGGGACCGGTGCCGAAGAGCGCGCGGCCCCAGAGGAAGAGCAGTCCCACCAGGAGGGTGCCCAGGACGATGACCGGAAGCCGCGCCCGGCGCGTCACCTGCTGGAAATCGACGCCGCCGCGGAAGGTGAGCTCCACGCCGAGCTGCACCTTGGGGTTCGGGCTCTCCCGCCACGCCGCGGGCTCCGGCTCGCGGGGACCCGCCCGGTAGAGCCCCCAGGAGGAGAGCACCTGCATGAGGGGCGGCGACTCCAGATAGATGTCGTAGTCGTGCCAGGCCAGGAGGGCGTAGCCGCCGCCCAGCGTGGTGGGCTCGTCCCAGGTGAGGGACTTGTGCAGGCTGGAGCTGTACGCCTGCGCGAAGTACAGCGCCATGAGCGCCAGCGCCGCCCCCCACGCCCGCCGCTGCGTCACTGCTCCAGCTCCAGGATCTGGGCGTTGGCGCCCCTCAGGCGCTGACCCAGCGTCCGGAGGATGGCCTCCTGCACGAGGAGCGCGGTGCCGGGGTGCTCCTTCTGCAGGAGTGTGAATGCGTCGTGGCGCAGGAGGTACCCCTCCACCGGTTCCGACGCCACCACCGCCGCCGCCCGGGGCCCTCCGTCCAGGAGCGCCATCTCTCCCACCAGCGCGCCTCGCCCGAAGGTGGCCACCCGCCGACGGCGCGCGCCGTCGGCGCCGGGCAGGAGGATCTCACCGGTGCCGCGGCACACCAGGAGCATCGCCCGGTCGGTGCCCCCCGCCTGGAAGATGGTCTCGCCGGCCCGGAAGGACACGGCGTCCAGGTGCGCCTCCAGCGGTCGGACTTCCGTGTCGTCGACGGCCCACGCGCGGGCGAAGTCCTCCAGCGTCCAGGGCCGTCCCGGATCCCGGCGCTCGGCGTGACGGAGGAGGATTCCGTCCTCGAAGTACTCCAGCGCCCGGTCGGTGCTCTCGAAGAGGCGCGCCTCCGGCACGCCGTTGAGGATCAGGTCCTCGGCGATGTCCGCCCGTGGACCGCCGGGGGCCACCTGGCTGTAGGCCAGGGTGACTCCGCGGCGCCGGAGCCGCTGGAAGGTCTGTCCCAGGACCTTGAAACCCGTGGCGTCCACGGTGCGCACCCGCCGGAGATCCAGCACCACGAACTCCGCCCCCTCCTCGGCCAACGCTTCCACCCGCGTCGCCACCGCGTCGCACGAGCCGAAGAAGATGGTGCCCTCCAGCTCCACCAGCGCGATGCGGTGGCCGTGCTGCTTCAGAAGACGCGACTCCTGCTCGTCCCGGATGCGGGTGGAGCGCACCGCGGCGCCGCTCCGAACCCGCAGGATGGGGGAGCGGCTCATCTCCGCCACGAAGAGCACGACGGAGAGCGCCACGCCCACACCCACCGCCACGATGAGGTTGGCCCAGACGCCCACCACCAGCACCGTCGCGATGACCAGCACGTTCACCACGTTGTCCCGCCGCTGCTGCGCGTCGCTCCGGAGCGACTCCCTGAGCTGCGCCAGCGTCCACCGGTCGAACAGTCCCGCCGCGATCACCACGATGAGGCCCGCCACCGCCGCCTTCGGCAGCCATCCGAAGGGCTCCGCCAGCACCACCACCAGCACCAGCACCGTGAGCGCGTTCACGATGTTCGACGCCAGGCTTCGCCCTCCCGCGTGCACGTTGGTGGCGGCGCGGGCCAGAATGCCGGAGGAAGGGAGGCTCCCCACCAGCGCGCCCACCGCCGTCCCCACCCCCTGGCTGATGAGCTGCCGGTTTCCGTCGAAGCGCCGGTCGGCGAGGCTCTGGTACGAGACCAGCGTCGTGAGCGAGAGCACGGTCTCCAGGACCGTGATGGCCAGCGCGCCGGAGACGAGAAGGCCCAGGAGCTCCAGATTCGCCGGGTCGCCCACCGCCGCCAGGATGCCGGGGGCGTAGTTGGGCGGGGGCAGGACGTCGGGGAGCGTGCCCAGCGTCACGCCCAGACGAGCGTCCGGCAGGGCCCACGCGAGGGCGTAGTGGACGGCGGTCCCCAGCAGGAGCGCCACCACCGGCACCGCCGCGCGGGGGACGAAGCGCTTGCCCCGGAGGGCGAACCACGCTGCACTCACACCCACCAGAAACGTGGCGGGCTGGAACTGCCCGGGCTGGGCGAGGAAGGAGGCGAAGCTCTGGCGGGGCACGCCCATCAGCGGCCAGAGCTGACTCAGGATGAGCACCACTGCGGTGGTGTTGCGGATCCCCGCCACCACCGGGTACGGCATGAACTTCGCCACCGCGCCGGCCCTGAGACCGCCCAGGAGCACCTGAAACCCACCGGCCAGCGCCACCGCGGCGAAGCCGAAGGAGAGGAGCAGGCCGACGTCCTCCGGCGTCGAGGTGTCGAAGCGCCCGGTGGCCAGAAGGTGCGTCAGGAGGGCGGCCACCGCGGTGGCGGTGGTGGCTTTCGGTCCGGCGATGAGCCCCGGCGCACCGCCGGCGAGGGCGCCCACCACGCCCGGAACGATGGAGGCCAGCATCCCTGCCAGGATCCCGTAGCGGGCGTACTCCGGGCCCAGCGGTGCGAAGGCGATGACGCCGGCGGCCACGTTCCCGGTGACCGAAACCAGGCCCGAGGCCACGCCGCCCCACACGTCGCCGGCGGTGAGGGAGAAGCGTCCGGTCTGGTGGGTCATGGAAGCGCGGAGGGGTGGAAGTCTTCGCCGTCCAAAGTAGCGACGAAGCGGAGTTCGCACGTGGCCGCCGCCCCGTCGATGTCCAGCCAGAGCGCCCCGGGGGCGGGGTCCATCTCGGTGAAGACCACCTCACGGGTGGTGGCGCGGAGCGCGTGCTGCAGCACCTCCACCGCCAGAAGGGACTCGGTGTCCACCAGGAACGGCTTCTCGCAGAAGAGCGACGCGAACACGAAGCGCGGCAGGCCCAGCTCGTCCCGGAGGCCCCGGGCGGCGCGCAGGAGCGCGCGGCCTGCGTGGCGCCCCAGGCGCTGGTGGAGCAGGGGGGCGGGCACCACCACCGCCCTCCGGCAGACCGTGAGGCCTCCCACGCGCACCTCCGGGAGCACGCGGACGCCGCCTGGGAGCTCCTCGGCGTCGATCCCGGTGAGCGCGCATATCCTGCGCGCGAACCGCCGGGCGTTGAAGCGCACCGCCCGGAAGGGCCCGGTCCAGAGATCCGCGCTGAGGAAGGCGTAGGCGCGCCGCCCGTCGCTGATGCGGAACGCGTCGCCCCGCCGCTGGAGGCGGAGTCGGCTCAGGGGGATCCGGGGGCCCTCCCAGGCGGTGCCGGACGCGCCGCTCCGCACCGCCAGCGCGGCTCCGCGGAGCTGGTGGGCGATGGAGTGCGCCTGCTTGGTGGGGAGGATGGGCTGAAGCACCAGAAGGTCCCGACCGAAGACCCGGCGCAGGTGCGACTCGGTGAAGCCCTCTTCCGGAAGGTGCGAGGTCCACGGGGCGTGCATCGTCTCGGGCAGACCCGCGCCGGTGGAGTGGACCTCGTTCACCACCAGCCGCCAGCGGCCGCGGCGGATGTCGTCCCGGGTGCCGGCGATCATGAGGTCGACGGAGGCGAAGAGCCGCTTGTCCCGGAGCCAGCGCTGGTACGGCTCGGGGAGCTCCACGCCGGCGATCTCCACCGCCGCCCGGTGTTCCCTGCCTGCGGTGCCGCTGTCGTCCGCGGGCCGCTCCGCCACGTGAAGGCGCACCGGCGGCCCGCCGTCGTCGAAGGGACCACGCCACGCGGCGACCCACGCGTCGGTCCACAGCAGCGCCTGCGCCAGCGGCACCTCTGCGCCGTCGGGGACGGCCTCCCGCAGCCGGGGATGGAGGACCTGGGTCTCCCACGCCCAGGCGCGCAGTCCCAGGAGGCGGAAGAGGAGCGCCAGCCCCTGCCGGATGTCGCGAGCCAGCCCGCCCCCCACCGCGAAGCGGGCGTCCTCCAGGAAGCTGTCCACCACGAAGAAGCTGTGGTCCATCCGGCCGGGCACCGCCGCCACCCCTACCC
>WGEM01000629.1 GCA_015492755.1 Gemmatimonadota bacterium
GACTTCCAGCCCGGTGGCCAGGAGGAGGACCAGGGTGGCCGCGCCACCGCCTGCGTGGGCGCGGCCACCCTGGTCCTCCTCCTGGCCACCGGGCTGGAAGTCTTGCTCACCCGGGCCTTTACGGGGCGGGTCTCGCTCCCGCGCGGCTCGGGAGCGTTCCTGGGCGTCGTGGTGGGCGCACTGATGTATCCCAGGGTCGTTCCCCGGGTGGAATCGGCACTGCGAGCGGTCCATCGCCAGGCTGCCGCGGCATCGGAGGCCATGGGCAGATAAGCGGCCCTTGACCACCGGCGCCATCGGGCTCTATTACTCCGGCCTGACGCTCATCGATTCGTAACCAGGAGCCACGATGTCCGAGAATGCCGGGAAGCGTGTCCGCGTGATCCTTCGCTGGATTCAGATCAAGGACAACAAAGAGGCGGCGTGGGACGACGAGGGGGAGTTCCGCTTCCGGTCGAAAGTCACCACTGCGGGCAAGAGCCACGAGCTGGAGTTCCCCGAACAGGGGTACTGGAAGATCTCGGACCACCCCCGCCGTAACAAAGTCGACAAGATCGACAAGGTCCTCTTCGAGGGCGAAGTGGGCGATTCCATGGTGGTGGAACTCTTCGGTGTGGAGCTGGACCAGCTCTCCGCCAACGACCACCTGGAGAACTACCGCCGGGAGTTCACCGGCCCGGTGGAGAGCTGGATCGGCCGCTATCAGCCCACCGACGAGGGGACGGGCGATCCGGAGAACATGAGCGACTGGCGGGTCTGCTACGACGTCGAGGAAGCCTGATCCCTCGCTGGGATCCCCGGCGCACTTCCTCCGGATGAACACGAAGCGGGCCCCGGCCGGGACGGCCGGGGCCCGCTTCGCATGGTGACCGGTGTCCGAACACCAACGGGAGCATCCTCATGAAGCGGTTGACCTTCGTCCTACTGGCGGCGGCGCTGGTGTTGGCCGGCATCGTCTGGGTACGCGCCGCCCGCCTGACCTCCCTGCAGCCGGCGGTGGCCGCGGAGACCGCGGCCGAGCCCGTCCCCGACCCGGAGGGCGCCATCGAGCGCTACGCCGGCGCCATCCGCATCCCCACCATTTCCCACGAGCGTGTCGAGGACACCGATTCCGCCGCCTTCCGCGCCCTCCACGACTACCTGGCCGCGTCGTTCCCGCAGATGCACGAGACGCTCGACCGGGAGGTGGTGGGAGGCCTCTCCCTCCTCTTCACGTGGACGGGCTCCGACGCCCAAGCCGACCCGGTGGTGCTGATGGGGCACCAGGACGTGGTGCCGGTGATCCCCGGAACGGAGGACGAATGGACGCATCCGCCCTTTTCGGGGGTGGTGGCCGACGGCTTCGTGTGGGGCCGGGGCACCATCGACGACAAGTCCAGTGTCCTGGCGATCCTCGAGGCGGTGGAGTGGCTCATCACGGAGGGGTTCCACCCGCGTCGAACCGTGTACCTCGCCTTCGGCCACGACGAGGAAGTGGGCGGCGTCCGGGGCGCCCGGGCCATCTCCGAACTCCTGGAGGCGAGGGGCGCCGAGCCCTACGCCATGGTGCTGGACGAGGGCGGCGCCGTGGCACGAGGGATGGTGCCAGGCATCGAGGCCCCCGTGGCGCTGGTGGGGATCGCCGAAAAAGGCTACGTCAACGTGGAACTCACGGTGGAGGCCCCGGGCGGCCACTCCTCGGCGCCGCCCGCCCACACCAGCATCGGCATCCTGGCGCGTGCCATCACCCGAATGGAAGACGACCCCTTCCCCGCCGAGATCGGGGGGACGCCGCGCCTCATGTGGCGCTTCCTCGCTCCGGAGATGGGCACGGTGGCGAGGGTGGGGATGGCGAACCTCTGGCTCTTCGGGCCGGTGGTGAAGCGCATCCTTCTGGCCAACCCTTCCTCCGCGGCCATGCTCCGCACCACCACAGCGGTGACCATCGTGGAGGGCGGTGTGAAGTCCAACGTCCTGCCCATCCGGGCGCGAGCGGTGGTGAACCATCGGATCCGCCCGGGAGAGACCATCGAGACGGTGTTGGAGCGGGACCGCCGGGTCATCGATGACCCTCAGGTCCAGGCGGAGATCCTGGGGGGTGAAGGCGTGAATCCCTCACCCGTGTCCGACCCATTCGGCCCGGCGTTCACACTCCTGGCTCGCACCATCCGCGAACTCGATCCGGCGGACGGCACGGTGGTGGCGCCCTACCTGGTGACCGGGGGCACCGACGCCAAGTACTACGCTGGTCGCTCCCCGGCCGTCTTCCGATTCCTCCCTGCGGAGCTGGAGCCCGACGCGCTGGGCCGCATTCACGGCACCGACGAGCGCACGCCCGTGGAGGGGTACCTCGATTCGGTGCGCTTCTTCCGCCGCCTCCTGAAGAACCTGGACGCCTTGCCGTAGGAGCCTCTTCGAGTAAAGGAGTGGGCCGCGCACGTGGTGCGTTCGCGTGTTCAGTCAAGGAGCGCCGACGAGGCGTAGCAGCGCTACGGCGAGGAGGAGCGACGATGGATCAACCGCGAACCCACCATGTGCCCATCCACCTGCAGGACCATGAC
>WGEM01000630.1 GCA_015492755.1 Gemmatimonadota bacterium
CGGTGAGGGCGCCGTAGGGCGCGAGCCCACGGCGCTGGAGCGCGCGGACGGCGTCCCGCAGGCTGTAGGGCGCGTTCCGGCGCGGCCAGAGGAAGGTGTGGTGTCCCCGGCGCGTCGCTTCGAGATAGGCGTCCTGCAGGGTCGCCGCCGTCGGCGAGAGCCAGTCGAAGGCTCCGCCGACGGCGAGAATTCGGTCCCAACGGTCGTCAGTCATCGTTCGGTCTCCGCGCGGGCGACGGCGGGTAGCACCGCCGCACCAACGTGACCTCCCGCTCGTGCCACGCCTCCCACAGGGGGATGATCTTCACGGCCTCGGCGTAGAAGTCGTCGTAGTGCTCTGCGTCGATCTCGATGCGCGGTAGGGTAGGCCGCCACGTTCCGACGATCGTATCACCACGGCAGACGCGCCGCTCGGCGTGTTGGCGGTCGCCGCTTTGGTAGTAGACCGTGCGGAGCTTGAACTGGCGGCTGCGCGCGTTCCAGAACTCGTCCAGGGGCACGGGTACGCGCACGTCCTTCTTCCTCACGGCCCACCTCCTAATCCATGGACCGGAGGACCTGCTGCTCCAGCTCCCGTTCTTTGAGGGCCTCCGCGTACGCCTCCCGGGCGTCCTGCAGCGCTTCCTCAGGGGAGGTGAAGCCCGTGACGTCGTCGCTCTCGTAGGCGAGGCCGTCGGGACTCACGCCGCTGAAGCAGTAGCCGTATGTGCCGCTGCGTGTGTCGTAGAATACGATGACCTCGTCCCCGGCCTGCCAGGCCATGCCGGACGGCGGGCAGGGTGTCTGGCGAGGCTCCGTCTCGGAGAGCGTCTCGATCTCGATGATCCACTTCTGAGGTTCCACTTCAGCGATCTCCTGATCCGCTTCGCAGATCGCACAGTAGGCGATCGCTCCCTCGTGGGGGAGGTGCGGTGCGACGTCGAGGGGCGTCTCGCGCCAGTCGAGCTTGTGACCGCACTCCAGGTAGCACTCAAACTTGCGCATGGCGTCCTCCTTCTAACGTTCCTTCAGCACCCGCGTCAGGCGGGTCATCCGCACGCCGTGGGGGAGCTGTGGGTTCAGGAAGCACGCCGGGTGGTAGCGGCGCGTGCCTGCGTGATAGACTTGCATGCTGCCCGCACCGCGGTAGGCGATGTACTCCCCCTGGGGGTGCTGCATGTACAGCACCTCGTACTCCAGCCAGGACTCCGGGATCTCCGGGGCGAGGTGCAGCGGGATGCGGGAGCCGTTGGCGGCGAGGACGAGGGTGTCTCCTTCCCGGCGGACGTGGATCCAGTTCACGGCTGCACCTCCGGCTCTAGATAGAGCGTCTCTCCCGCTGCGACGAGATCCTCGTACGCCTTCCCCGTTGGGCGGAGCCGCGTCCGTACGGCGCGGACCGCCTCGTAGGCGTCGGTGAGGGCGTCGTACAGCCGTTGCCAGTCCTCAAGCTTTAGGCCGTTCATCCCCGGCGCGTGCTCGACGGCGAAGGTGTACGATCGGAGCCTTTCCTCCATCTCTCGCAGGATCACGTAGGCGTTGGCGGCCATGGAAGCCTCCTCTCACTCACGATAGGCGTCGTAGATCTCCAGGTACCAGAGCTCCGTGCCCGGTGCAGGGGCGCGGAGGACCACGCAGTTGTGGATCTGTACGAAGTCCAGGAACGCCTCCAGGTTGTCGAAAACGATCTCCCAATGTCCCGCCTGGAAGCCCTCGGGGTCCTCTGGCGGGACGTAGCGCGCACCGTCACAGGGGCGGCGTTGAGGATCGGCGAGGCCGAAGAAGCTGGAGCGGGTGACCTTCGCACGTAACATCTCTCAGACCTCCTGGTGCGGCTCCGTTGCGGCGTAGGCCAGCTCGACGAGTTGGGCTGTCGTCCTTGGGTTCGTCTCGATGGACGGCGCGCCTATCGTCCATGCCGTGCCGCTGTAAAACACCTGCGCGTCTCCCTCAGCGTCCGCGTCGAGGACGAAGAGGGTGATGGGCGCAGAGCTCATGACGTGAGTGACTGCGCCCCCTTGCACGAATACAATGACCTTCACGTCTCGACCTCCTCTGGGAACAGCTCCGCGATGATGTACTGCACGTCCTCGGCACTTTCAACGGCGGAGAGCCAGCGTCCGAGGAGCGCGACCTCGCGCCACCCGATGGTGAGGGGCGCGAACCCCAGCTCCTCCGCGCGCTCACCGCCGGGAAGGCTCGCGAGAACGCGCAGGAACAGCTCCATCCACTCCGGGAGCCCGTTCCAGTTGTAGAGCTCCAGGGCGATCTCGTCGAGGATCCTTTCGGTTACAGCCATAGCGCGTCCATGCTCCAGTCCTTCAGCCCGAGATGGCCTTCGGCGACCTCGCGGGCGAGCTCGACGAAGCGGCGCGCGCGGGCTTCGGAGACGTCGCTGTCCAGAACGACAG
>WGEM01000631.1 GCA_015492755.1 Gemmatimonadota bacterium
GGCCACCAGGCGCACCTTCGGCGAGGCGCACGACCGTCTTTGGGGGGAGGTGACGCCTGTGCCCGCCGAGCGCATCCGGCCGTGGCAGCCGGGGGGGGCGGGCCCTCTGCCGTGGCTGCGGGCGGTCCCCACACCCGGTCACATCGCGCACCATCTGGCGTACCTGGATGAACGGGACGGAACCCTCTTTTCCGGAGACGCCATGGGCATCGTACTGGACGGGGCGCCGTCGCATCCGCCCACGCCGCCTCCGGCGGTGGATCTGAGGGCGTGGGAGCGGACGCTGGCGGAGATCGCCTCCATCGGCCCGGAGCGCTTCGGCGCGACGCACTTTGGGCTGCACGACGACGTGGAGACGCGGCGGAGCCAGCTGGCGGAGCGCCTCGCCGCGCTGGAGGCCAGGGTGCGGGCGGCGCTGGCGGCGGGAGACGAAGCGGACGCGGAGCGCTTCAACCAGGAGGTGGTGGAGGAGCTGGGGGGGTACATCGGCGCCGAGCGCGCCCAGCGCTACTTCCAGCTCTTCTCGGCGGCCACGGACTGGGCGGGTGTGGCGTTTTATCTGAAGAGACACGAGGGCGTAGGAAGAAGCACATAACCTGCGGCTCCCCGGTGGACGGGGTGCGTCACTCGACGGCGTGCGCGGTGCGCGTCGCCGTGCGCCCCATCCCCGGAGCAGCCGAGACCACGAGGGAGGAGTGCGATGCGCGTGACGAGGACGTGGACGCGGATTCTGGCGCTGGCCGCGACGGTGTGGATCCCCTTCTTCGCGCCTCCGGCGCTCGTTGCCCAGGACGGAGACGTGACGCTGGAGCGGCCCCTGCCGGCGCCGGTGGTCACGCCGTCCTTCTTCGATCGGGCGGTGGATCGTGGCTGGCGGAGCAAGGACGGCTCGCCGGGACACGGCTACTGGCAGCAGGGTGCCTCCTACGAGATCCGGGCGCGACTGGAGCCGGACTCCGGGCGGGTGGAGGGCCACGTGCGCATCCTCTACGCCAGCAACGCACCGGCGCGCTACCGCTCCCTCTGGCTGCACCTGCACCAGAACCTCCACAAGGAGGGTGTGCGGAGGAACGAGGCTACGGAGGTCACCGGCGGCATCCAGGTCTCCAACGTCCGGGTGGACGGTGAGGCGGTGGAGGAGGGCGACCCCAACCAGGGCCCCGCCTACCGCATCGACGGCACGCTCATGGAGCTCCGTCCGGCGGAGGGGATGCAGCAGGGCGACACGGTGGAAGTCGAGATGGACTTCGCCTTCACCGTGCCCCAGAACGGCGCCGGGCGCATGGGTCACTCTGACCGGGAGATGTACTTCATCGCGTACTGGTTCCCGAAGATCGGCGTCCTGGACGACCTCCGGCTCTGGGACGCGGAGCCCTATCTGGGTAACGCGGAGTTCTACGACGACTTCGCCGACTACGAGGTGGAGCTCACCGTACCCGCCGGCTGGACGGTGATGGCCACGGGAGAGCTGCTCAATCCGGGTCAGGTGTGGTCGCCGCTCACCCGGGAGCGACTGGCGGCGGCGGCGGTGGCGGATACCCTGGTGGTCATCGCCGGCCGGGCGGACCGTGACGCCGGCACCATCACCGAGGCGGGCAGCGACGGGTGGCTCACGTACCGTTTCCGGGCCGACAGCGTGCGCGACTTCGCGTGGACCGCCTCCAACGTGCAGCACTGGTACGCCACCTCCGCGGTGGTCCCGGACAGGGACGGTGACGGCGCCGAGGACCGCGTCCTCATCCACTCCTTCTTCCGGCCCGAGCGCGCGCCGCTCTGGGAGGAGCAGTGGCTCTACGGCAAGCAGTCCATCGAGCATCACTCGCGCTACACCGGTTTTTCGTATCCGTGGCCGCACATGACCTCGGTGGAGGGCGACGGCATCATCGGTGGTGGGATGGAGTTCCCCATGATGACCATCATCGGGCCCTACCGCGACCGGAGCGCGCAGGACCTCTTCAACGTCACCTCCCACGAGATCGCCCATATGTGGATCCCCATGATCGTGGGGACCAATGAGAAGCGGCACGCCTGGATGGACGAGGGCGCCACGACGTTCCTCGAGGACGAGAGCAAGATGGAGTACTGGCCCGGCGTGGATCACCACCGCGTCGAGGCCACGAGTTATCTGCGCGTGGCGGCGGCGGGGCTCGAGCAGAGCATGATGCGCCACGGCGACTACTACGAACCGGGACCGGGTTACGGGATCGCGTCATACTCCAAGCCCGCCACGCTCATGGCGGCGCTCCGCGATCTGCTGGGCCGCGACGTGTGGGAGGAGGCCTACCGGACGTTCATCGCGGAGTGGGCGTACAAGCACCCCACGCCGTGGGACTTCTTCAACACCTTCGAGCGCGTGGCGGGCCGCGATCTGGACTGGTTCTGGACGTCGTTCTACTACGAGACGTGGACGCTGGACCACGCGGTGGAGCACGTGGAGAACCGCGCCACCGGAGGCGCGCTGGTGGTGGTGGAGGATCAGGGCTTCGTGCCGTACCCCGCGCAGGTGCGGATCCGCACCAGCAGCGGCCGGCTCATCGAGCACTCCATCCCCGTGGAGTACTGGCTGGAGGGCCACACCCGCTTCGAGATCGAGGTGCCCGCCGCCGCAGGCTCGGTGACCCGCGTGGAGGTGGACCCGGAGGGGCTCGTCCCCGACGTGGACCGCGACAACAACATCTGGCCGCGGGGGTAGGCGCTCAGCCTTCCACCCGCGCGGCGAAGCCCACCAGCGTGCCGCAGGGCGAACGGACGAAGATCTCGTCCATGTCGTAGAAGGTGCGGCGACGAGGGACCACCACCTCGGCGCCCTGCAGCCGGGGGATCACGGCCTCCAGGTCCTCCACCTCGATGAAGAGCGTCGCGGTACCGCCCGCCAGCTCGGCGCCGAGGCCGGCGGGTGCGCCGGAGGCGCCCAGGTCGGCGTCGATGGAGGCGCGCGACTGCATCATGAGCTGCACCCCGTCCCGGGCCAGGATGGCGAAGCCCACCGCGTCTTCGTGCGGCACCGTGACCGTCACCTCGAAGCCCAGCCCGGTCCAGAAGGGCAGACACGGTTCGATGGCGTCCACGGTGAGGAGCGGGGTGATGGTACGGATGGTCATGTGGGTCTGCTCCTGGGCGCCGAGGGCCGTACAGCTCCCCCAGGCGGCCGCCAGCGCGGCCGCCGCCGTGATCCATGGACGCATGAGGCCTCCGGCCGGGGCGTGATGGTGTGCGGCGCGGGCCCGGACTTGCCCGCGCGGGGGATCAGGCGCCGCCGTCCGCCTCCTCCTTGAAGCCCACGAAGAGGCAGAGCGCGATGAGCGAAAGATTCTGGCTGGCCCGCGAGGCGGACTCCGCCGTGATGCCCATCACCGGGCCGGTGAAGAGCGTGATGATGACCGCGAGGATGAACCCGAGGACCGCGAGGCCCACGCACGCCTTGGCGACGCCGTTCATGCTCCCTCCTTACGACGAGGTGGATGCACCCATCCTCCCTCCGTCCCGGAACCCGCTTCATGGTCGGGTCCGGAAGCGCGCCGCGCAACGTTTTTCCGCCCCGCAGCTCGGAATGTCTGGACGGGGGCGGGCACACGTTTCAGCGGAAACGTGCCGGCCATGCCTCCGGGCTGAACCGGCTGTGGCACCCCGCGGCCTCACCCCCAGCTCCGGGTGCCCGGCGGGCTCTGGCGGAGCGCCGTGAGGTACCGGAAGGCCCCGCCGACGCCGGCGGGGCCGTCGCCTTCGCCCTCCGCGGTGGCCCTGCGCGCAGGCGCTGCCGCTCCCACCGCCGCGGCCTCGGTGCGCGCCAGACCGCGCCGGCGCACCGGGCTGCCCGGCACACGGAGTCCCTCCACCCGGCGCGCGATGACGTTCAGCGTCTCGCCGTCCTTCTGGAGGCGGCCCCGCACCGCCAGGAAGGGCTCCATGCGGATGGCGTGACGGTCCCGCTCGTACACGTCGGGCTTCACGATGACGTTGACGGGGCCCGCCTCGTCCTCCATGAGGACGAAGACGTAGCCCTTGGCGGTCTGCGGGCGCTGGCGGGTGGTCACCAGCCCCGCCACCCGGACGTCGGCGCCCTGCTCCAGGTGCGGTAGCTCCGCCGAGGTGACGGTGCCCTCCGGGAGCGCGCCGCGCAGGAGCGCCAGCGGGTGGAGCTCGGCGCTGAAGCGGAGCATCCGGTACTCCGCCACCATGCGGTCGGTGGGCTCCAGGTCAGGGAAGGAGAGACCCTCGTAGGGGTGGGTGAAGGCCAGCTCCGTCTGGGCGTGGTCCTGGCGGCCGCCGGTACGCCCGTCGTCGTGCTCCGGGCCCAGCCAGAGGCCCACCTGCCAGAGGAGCTCGCGGCGCGTGAGGCCGAAGTCGTCGAAGCCCCCCACCCAGATGAGGTTCTCCACCGCCGGCCGCTTCAGCGCCGCCAGCGTGCGCCGCAGGAAGTCGGGGAGGGAGCGGTAAGGGCCGTGGCGCCGGCGCTCCTCCACCACCCGGCGCGCCACCTCCTCGCCCCAGCCCCGCACGAAGCCCAGCCCGATACGGAGGTCTCCGCCCTCGGCGGTGCAGCGCACGTCGCTCCGGTTCACGTGGGGCAGGAGGGTGCGGATACCGTTGCGGCGGGCGTCGCGCCCCAGCGCGTCCAGGCCGTAGAAGCCCATGGGCTGGTTGTTGAAGAGCGCCACGTAGTACTCCACCGGATAGTAGTGGCGGAGCCACGCCGACTGATACGCCAGGAGGGCGAAGGCGGCGGCGTGGGACTTGGGGAACCCGAACTCCGAGAACGACGCCACCTGCTGGAAGATCTCGCGGGCGACGGACTCATCCACACCGTTGGCACGCGCCCCCTCCCGAAACGCCTCCCAGTGGGCCACCAGCGCCTCTCGGGAACGCTTGCGGCTCATGGCGCGCCGCAGCGACTCCGCCTGGCCGTCGCTGAAGCCCGCCAGCGCCTGGCACACCTTCAGCACCTGATCCTGGAAGACGATGACGCCCAGCGTCTCGCCCAGCGCCTCCTCCAGGAGGGGGTGGGAGTAGGGGATGCGGTAGTCGGGGTTTTCGCGCAGGAGCTCGCGGCGGCGCACGTAGGGGTTCACCGCGCCGCCCACGATGGGACCGGGGCGCACGATGGCCACCTGCACCGCCAGGTCCTCCAGGTTGCGGGGACGGGTGCGGCGGATCATCTGGATCTGTGCCCGGCTCTCGATCTGGAAGAGCCCCACCGTGTCGCCGGAGCAGATGCGGTCGTAGATGGCCTCGTCCTCGAAGTCGATGCGCGAGAGGTCCGGCGCCTCGCCGTGGCGTTCGGCGATGAGGTCGATGGCGTCCTCCACCAGCGAGAGCATCCCCAGCGCCAGGAAGTCGATCTTGATGAAGCCCGCGTCCTCGCACGAATCCTTGTCCCACTGGCAGAGGACGCGCCCCTCCCACGCCGCCGGCTCCAGCGGCACCAGCTCCACCAGCGGGCGGCTGGAGATGATCATCCCGCCCACGTGCTGCGAGATGTGGCGCGGGAGCCCCGAGATATCTTCGGCCAGCTCGCCCAGGAGCTTCCAGAGACGGCTATCGGCGCGCTCCCGGAACTCGGGGAGCGAGGCGATCTCGTCGGCCAGGCCGGCGGCGGAGCGGTGCTCCGCCAGCTTCGAGAGCTTCTCCAGCTCGCCCATGGGCAGGTCCAGCGCCTTGCCGATCTCGCGTACCGCCGACTTGAGGCGGTAGGTGGGGAAGGTGCACACCAGCCCGGTGTGCTCGTGCCCGTACTTCTCGTAGACGCGCAGGATGAGCTCTTCGCGGATCTCGCGGGGGAAGTCCAGGTCGATGTCGGGGACGCTGCGGAGCGCCTCGTTGAGGAAGCGGCCCAGGAAGAGGTTGTTCTTCACCGGGTCGATGTGGGAGAGGCCGATGAGGTAGCAGATGATGGAGGAGACCGACGAGCCCCGCCCGCGGCCCGGGGGCAGCCCCGCCCGGGCCCGGGGCGCGTCGCCGCGCACCTCACGCGCCACCTGGACCGCCAGGTCCATGATGTCGCGGTAGACCAGGAAGAAGCCCGCCAGACCGTGGAGATCCACCAGCCGGAGCTCGGTGTGCAGCCGCTCCTCGGCCTCCCGCTCCTCCGGGCTGCCGGGCTCGTAGCGCTCGGCGATGCGCGCCAGGCAGATGGCCGCCAGCGTCTCCAGCGCGCCGCCGCGTTCCGAACCCTCGAAGTCGGGGAACTCGTAGCCCAGGTCCTCGGTGAGGTCGAAGGCGGCGCAGCGCTCGGCGATGAGGAGCGTGTTGGTGAGCGCTTCGGGCCGGCTCCGGAAGCGGTGGCGCATCTCCCACGGCTCCGCCAGGTGGAAGAGGCGGTTGGCGCGGCGGGCCTCGTGGGCGCCGTCCAGCGTGGTGCGGTTGCGGATGGCCACCAGCACGTCCTGCAGCCGGTGCCGCTCGGGGCGGTGGTAGTGCACGTTGCCGGTGGCCACCACACCCAGCCCCAGCCGTCCGGCGAGGCGCGCCAGCGCCTTGACGCGCGCCGCATCCCCCTGGACCGCGTTGTCCTGAAGCTCCACGAAGACGTTGCCCGGCCCGAAGGCGGAGATCAGCCGGCGGGTGAAGGTCTCGGCGTCGGCCACCGAGGAAGTCAGCGCCGCCGCTACCGGGCTCTTCGCGCATCCGGTGAGGAGGATGAGCCCCTCGGAGCGCTCCAGGAGGGAGGCCAGCGGGAGTCGCGGATCGCCGCGGGGGGAGGTCATGTGGGCCTCGGTAAGCAGGCGGCAGAGGCTGGCGTAGCCCCGGGGCGTCTCGGCCAGGAGCGTCACGTGGTGGCCCGCCGCCGGCTCCTCGGCGCCGGGGAAGCAGTCGCGGAGCGTCACCTCTGCGCCGGTGATGGGCTGGATGCCCGCCCGCCGGGCGGCCTGCGCGAACTCCATGGCGCCGTAGAGTCCGTTGTGGTCGGTGAGGGCCAGGGCGGGGTAGCCCAGCTCCGCCGCCCGCAGGACCAGCTCCTCGGGGTGCGAGGCGCCGTCCAGGAAGGAGAAGCCCGAGTGGCAGTGGAGTTCGACGTACGGGATGGACATGGGATACCGAAGATAAACCGAAGATCGGAGACGGGCAAGGATGGGGCGGAGGTGGGTGGAGCGGCAGGTGCGGGCGCGCGGGGCTGGACGCCGGCCTCAGGCACTCCGGACGTCCGGAGCCCCGCCGGCTTCGTGGATGAGGCGCTGCAGGAGCCGGGCCTGGAGGGGGTTCGCCAGCGTCCGCTTCAGCGCC
>WGEM01000632.1 GCA_015492755.1 Gemmatimonadota bacterium
ATGTCCGTGTGCATGGCCGGAATCTGGCGAGGGGCGCGGCGGGGGGCCAGCCGGCCCACCCCCCTTTCCGATCACCCTCCCAGGTGATCAGAAGACGACGACGCCGCTCATCCGCACTCGCTGTACCCGCAGACGTGGCACTTCTTGCAGCCTTCTTCGAAGGCCAGGTGGCCCGTGCCACACTCCGGGCACGTTCCCATGTCGAAGACGGGCGTCCCCGCCTGGCTCGCCGACGCCTGCGGCTGCGCCCCACCGGACTCTGCGGCAGACGGCGCCGGGACGCCCAGGGGCAGCGCCTCCTGGACGCCCTCCTTCTCCACCAGGTACCGCTCGATGGCCTGTCCCACGGCGTCCGGGACCGACAGCACCTTGTTCGGGCCCAGGCCCACGGCACGGTCGCAGGAGATGCCGCGGAGCTGATCCTTCACCTGCGTGATGGGGATCCCCGAACGGAGCGCCAGCGAGATGAGTCGTCCGATGGCCTCGGCGTCCGCCATCGCGGCGCCGCCCGCCTTGCCCAGCGTGCAGAACACCTCGAAGGGCTTCCCGCGCTCGTCCTCGTTGATGGTGACGTAGAGGTCACCCAGCGGCGAGTTCATCTTCATGGTGTAGCCGCGAAGCGCCGAGGGACGCTGGCGCTTGTGTCGCGCCGCACCCCGGATCTCGTCCAGCTCCTGGAGCTCGGCCTTCAGCCGCTCCACTTCGATGCGGAGGTTGTGCGCCTCCTCGCGAGCGTCGGCCAGCTGATGCTCCAGCTCCGAGATGCGAGGCTCGGAGGGGGCGCTGCCCTCCACGGCCTTCGCCGTCTTCCCCGTGGACAGCACCTGCCCCTCGCGCGATCCGTCGCGGTACACCGTCACACCCTTGCACCCCAGGTCGTACGCCAGCTCGTAGATCTTGCGGACGTCCTCCTCGGTGGCTTCCCGCGGGAAGTTCGTGGTCTTGGAGATGGCGGAATCGGTGTGCTCCTGGAAGGCTGCCTGCATCCGCACGTGCCACTCCGGCGTGATGTCATGCGCGGTGCGGAAGATGCGCTGCACGTCCTCGGGAACCTCGTCGAAGTGGATGTGCCCCTCGGTGGCGATGCGCTCCATGAGTTCGTCGGAATACCACCCCCCCTCCTTGGCCATGCGCACGAAGTCCGGGTTCACGTCGGGCATGAGCGCCCCGGCCTGATTGCGCATGAAGGCCACGGCGAAGAGCGGCTCGATGCCGCCGGAACATCCGGCGAAGATGGAGATGGTGCCGGTGGGCGCCACCGTGGTGAGGTTGCAGTTGCGGAGCTCCCGGTAGGGGCGGATCCGCGAGCCGTCGGGCCGGCGCGCCGCCGTGGCGTCGGGCCCCCAGATGGATTCGGCCCACGCGGGGAACACCCCCCGGGTCTCGGCGAGCTTCTCGGAGGCGTTGCGGGCCTCCTCGTTGACGAACTGCATCACGCGACGCCCCAGCTCCACGCCTTCCCGGGAGTCATACGGAATCCCCAGGCGCACCAGCATGTCCGCCCAACCCATCACGCCCAGGCCGATGCGGCGGATGGTCTGCGCCAGCTCGTGGATCTCCGGGAGCGGATAGCAGTTGGCGTCGATGACGTTGTCCAGGAAGTGCGTCGCAAGGTGGATGACCGTCCGGAGTTGATCCCAGTCGATGCCCTCGGTGGGATCCACGCCGGGGCGGGCGTCGGGCTTGACGAACTTGCCCAGGTTGATGCTCCCCAGGTTGCACACGTCGTACGGCAGAAGCGGCTGCTCCCCGCACGGATTCGTGGCCTCGTACATCCCCAGCTTCGGCACCGGGTTGTACTCGTTGGCCCGGTCGATGAAGAAGGTGCCCGGCTCTCCGGTGAGCCACGCGCCGTGCACGATCATGTCGAAGATCTCACGGGCGTTCTCCTGAGCCACCACCTCCCCCGTCTTCGGGTTCACGAGGTCGTAGGTGGTGCCCTTCTTCACCGCCTCCATGAAGGCGTCGGTGATGGCCACCGAGATGTTGAAGTTCGTGATCTGGCTCGTGTCGTTCTTGCAGGTGATGAACTTCCGGATGTCGGGGTGGTCGACGCGCAGGATGCCCATGTTGGCGCCGCGGCGCGTCCCACCCTGCTTCACCACGTCGGTGCTGGCGTCATAGAGCTTCATGAACGACACGGGCCCCGACGCCACACCCATGGTGGAGCGCACGGTCTCCCCCTCAGGCCGGAGGCGCGAGAAACTGAAGCCGGTACCGCCCCCCGACTGGTGCACCAGCGCCATGGAGCGGAGCGTGTCGTAGATCCCGCTCTTCCCGTTGGAGAGCGCGTCATCCACCGGCAGGACGAAGCACGCCGAGAGCTGGCCCAGCGGCCGGCCGGCGTTCATGAG
>WGEM01000633.1 GCA_015492755.1 Gemmatimonadota bacterium
CCACAGCGCATGCGCGACCTCCTGGAAGCCTTCCGGGGGGTGGACGTCGTGCTGGTGGGTGAGGAGCATGACGACGCCGTGGGACACCGGGTGGAACTCGCCCTGGTGGGGGCCGCCCACCAGGCGGTTGCCCAGCCGGCGGGCCGGGCGCTGGTGGTGTCGCTGGAGATGTTCGAGCGGGACGTCCAGCCCGTGCTGGACGAGTACCTCTCCGGCCTCATCACGCGGGAGCACTTTCTGAGGAGCGCCCGCCCCTGGCCCCGCTATGAGACGGACTACGCCCCCATCGTGGAGTACGCCAGGGCGCAGAAGCTCCCGGTGGTGGCCGCCAATGCGCCCCGGCGATACGTCAATCGCGTGACGCGGCTCGGTCCCGACGCCCTCGAGGACCTCCCCGCCGAGGCGCGGGCGCATCTGGCGCCGCTCCCGTATGCTGCCCCCAGCGCCCGTTACCGGGCCCAGTGGGACTCCCTCATGAGTGCGATGCCCCGCCGCCGTGGAGGTGCGGAGGGAACCGGGCGGCACGGTGAGGCGGCACGTCCGGAAGCCGATCCCATGCGATTCGCCCTGGAGGCGCAGACGCTCTGGGACGCCACCATGGCGCATTCCATCGCCCGCGCGCTGGAGGCCCACCCCGGTGCGCTCGTTCTGCACATGGCCGGGTCGTTCCACGTGGAGCGGGGTACCGGAATCGTGGAGCACCTCCGGCGGTACCGGCCGGATGCACGTGTCCTCACCGTCGTGATGCAGCCGTCGGCGGACATCCACCGCTTCGATCAGGCGAAGTATGGCGGGCTTGCGGACGTCGTCATTCTCACACGGGCGCAGCGCGGGGAGTAGGGCCGAACCGCCGATGCCTCACGCATCCCACAAACCCGCCCCCACCGAAAAACAGCTCCAGGCCGCCGTGCGGCGGGGGACGCGGGCGGCGGCGCTGGGCGTTCTGGTGAGCGCCGCGCTGGCCTCCGTGAAGATCGCCGCCGGGCTGCTTGGGAATTCCTTCGCCCTCATCGCCGACGGCGTGGAGTCGGTCTTCGACGTGGTGAGCTCGCTCCTGGTCTGGGGAGGGATCCGGGCGAGCTCCGCTCCCGAGAGCGAGCGCTATCCGTACGGGACCGGAAAGGCCGAGCCGCTGGCGGCGCTGGCGGTCTCCACGATGCTCCTGGTGGCGGCTGCCGCCATCGCCGTGGGCGCCGTGCTGGAGATCAGGACACCCCATGCTCAGCCCGCCGTGTTCACGCTGCCGGTCCTCGTGGCGGTCATCGTGGGCAAGGAACTCGTCTTCCGCCTCCTGCGGGCGGAGGGAGCCCACACCGGCAGCCAGGCGCTCCACACCGACGCGTGGCATCACCGCTCCGACGCCCTCACGTCGCTGGCGGCGCTGGTGGGCATCAGTGTGGCGCTGGTAGGCGGACCCGAGTACGCTGCGGCAGACGACTGGGCGGCGCTGGTTGCGTGCGGCGTCATCGGATGGAACGGAGGCCGCCTGTTCCGGCGGGCCTACCGGGAGATTCTGGACGTGACGGCTCCGGAGGAGGTGCGGCAGCGGATCCGTGACCTGGCCCTCTCGGTGGAGGGCGTGCGGGGCATCGACCTTCTCCGCGTCCGCCGTAGCGGTCTGGTGCTCTGGGTGGACATCCACGTGGAGGTGGACGGTGCCCTCACGGTGGCGGAGGGGCACCGCATCGCCCACCTGGTGAAGGACCGGCTCATCGGCTCCGAGTTACCCATCCGGGACGCCCTGGTGCACGTGGAGCCTGTCACGTGACGGAGGAAGCGGTGTGCGACAGGGGAGCGTACACCGCGCTCCCACGCCTCACATCCGGTAGATGAAGTAGAAGTACGACGTCGACCAGTACGCGTTGGGCCCGTAGTACTGGTACATCGCCTCCGCGATCTCCCTCCGCTGGGTGTAGTTGAAGATGAGCACCCCCAGGGAGCGGGTGCGCCACCAGTTGTTCTCGTTGGGGAAGTTCAGCGAAAACCAGGCGTAGCGGACGCCTTTGTACTCGAAGGAGAAGTTCTCAGGGAGGTAGGGTTCCAGCGCTGGCGGAACCGTACCGTAGCCGGCACTGGGAGGAAAGGTCCCGTAGTCGGCGGCGTAGGCGTGGGCCGCAGATGCGATGAGGCGGGCGTCGGCCACCATGCGCGCGGCATCGGCTCGGAGCATGGCGGAGCGGATGGCGGGAAGCGCGAGGCCCGAGAGGATGCCCACGATCATGGTGACCACGGCCATTTCCGCCAGCGTGAAGCCGCCGCGGGAAGCGGGGGCCCGCAGGGCACGGGGGGCGGTGCTCATCGGTTGGAGCCCCCCGCCGCCGGCTCCGGAAGCGGGGCGCCGAGCTCCCGGAGCAGCGTCGCCGGACCCTCGCGTCCGTCGACGCGAACCTCCGCGCCGTCCACGCGGCTGGCCAGCTCATAGCTTCCGTCGGGTTTCACGCGGTAGTCGAACTGGTTCGGATCGAGCCCCACTTCCGTCAGGGTGGCCGGCGGCCGGCCGTGCTCCCGCACGTGGCTCTGGATGATCTGCGCCGCGATCACCGCGGTGATCCGTGCCGTGGTCTCGGCGCGCTCCGGCGGGAGGCGTGGCGGCGGGCGCCGGAGGGTCTTCACGTTGTAGCCCACCACGGCGAGAAAGATGATCGTGACGGCCACCACCACCGGCGGCCGCGTGAGCCACGGCTCCTTCGCCTCCACGACC
>WGEM01000634.1 GCA_015492755.1 Gemmatimonadota bacterium
TCACGATCCAAGGAGTCTGGTATGAACACGCACCTGCGCGTCCTTCGTCACATCGTCGGTCTCACGCTCCTGATGGCCCTCACCGGTGTCGGGGCGGGCACGGCGCACGCCCAGCAGAACATGGCCGACGTCCAGATCCGCACCCAGGACCTGGGGCACGGCGTGTACGTGCTCTTCGGTCGCGGCGGCAACATCGGCCTCTCGGTGGGAGAGGACGGCGTGTTCATGATCGACGACCAGTTCGCGCCCCTCACGGAGAAGATCGTGGCCGCGGTGCGGGAGATCACCCCCGAGCCGGTGCGGTTCGTGCTGAATACCCACTGGCACGGCGACCACACCGGCGGCAACGAGAACATGGGTGAGGCGGGCGCGCTCCTGGTGGCCCACGACAACGTGCGGCTCCGGCTGAGCATGGATCAGGTGCTGGAGCGCATCGGACGTCCCCCCACCACCACACCCGCGGCGCCGGAGGGTGCACTCCCGGTGGTGACGTTCACGCAGGACATCACCTTCCACCTCAACGGTGACGAGCTCCACGCCTTCCATGTCTCCAGTGCCCACACCGACGGCGACGCCATCGTCCACTTCAAGCGGGCGAACGTGGTGCACATGGGCGACACCTACTTCGCCGGCGGACGCTTCCCCTTCATCGACACCGCGTCCGGCGGGTCCATCGACGGGCTCATCGCCGCGCTGGGCGACGCGCTGGCGGTGATGGACGCCGACACCCAGGTGATTCCCGGTCACGGGCCGGTCTCCACCCGTGAGGATCTCCAGGGCTACCGGGACGCCCTCAAGGGGATGCGCGACGCGGTGGCGGCGCTCGTGGAGGAGGGGCTCCCGCTGGAGGAGATCCAGGCACGGAGGCCCATCCGGGCGTGGGCGGAGGCCTGGGGGCAGAATGAGGACGCCGAGCGCAACTTCGTGGCCACCATCCACTGGGGACTGACGCACCGGTGAGGGGCGGTATTCGCTCCGGTTGACCCTCCTCGTCGCCGCGCTATTTTCCATGGCTCCCGGGCACATTCATGGCCCGGGACGTCGCCTCGCTAGCTCAACTGGTAGAGCAACTGACTCTTAATCAGTAGGTTCGGGGTTCGAGTCCCTGGCGGGGCACTCACGCCGCGACGCACGAACGCCCGCCCGGCCGAGGATGGCCGGGCGGGCGTTTCGCTTGCGAGCGGCCTACCGGTGGTCAGCCCGAGTAGGAAATGGACTGGCCGCACACCGTGCCGCTCAGATCCACGCTGGCGTAGCCACTGTTGATGGTGCCGCTGTAGTTGATGCTCAGCGAGCACACACCCGCCCGTCCGGAGAGCTGCCAGGATACTGCGCCGCTGTACGAACCCGAGTAGCTCCCGCTGGCGCCGCTCAGGCTCATGTCGAGGTTCACGCCGATGTTGGGGCTCCCGTTCAGCGTGAAGATCATCCCGGAGGAGGGATCCTGGACACCGCAGGCGTTGTGCGTCATGTCGATGTCCAGCGACACCGTGCTGGCGCCGGTGTTGGGGTTGATGTCACCCGTCACGCCGCCGGAGACCGAGACCGAACCGCCCATGGGGCACGACTCGGTGTTGCTCAGGTTCTCGCTGAAGGTGACACCCTGTGGGCCGTCGGTGCCGAAGCCGCCGGCCAGGGCGCCGAAGCCGGAGACGAGGGCCTGCTGCATGACCACATTGGAGAGCGCGGCCGCCTCCTCGTCGGAGAGGTCGCCCTCATCGAGACCCGCCCCGTCGTCCCCGCAGGCGGCGAGGGCGAAGACGAGGGAGAGTGCCGTGGCGCCGGAGAGGAATCGTTTCATGGTGCGCTCCGAATGCTGTGAGGTGAGTCCTTGGGGACGTTCTTCCACACAGACGGACGCAGGCGCGCCGATTCTCAGCGCCGCGCCGCGCGGAGGAACCGGCGGGCGAGCTGTGCCACCCGGTGGTGGCCGGCCGACTCCCCCTCCGCCAGGATCTTTTCCACGTGGGGCACCAGCCGCGCCTCGCCCCAGCGGTAGCCCGTGGAGAGCTCCGCTGCCCGGGAGTCTCCCTCGTCGGCGCCCTGGATGAGCGCCCACGCCGCCGCCTCGTCGTAGTAGGGGGAGTCGGGCTCCGGGAGGCGGAACTCCGGGTCGCGCTCATGGTCGTCTTCCTTGACGAAGGCCCTCGACACGCCGGCCTCCTCACTCGCCTGCGGAGGGGAGTTCGATCTCCGGATTCTCCGGATGACGGCGGTAGAGCACCACTACCCGCCCGATGGTCTGGGGGACGTGGGCCCCCTCGATGGCCGCGGCGATCCGGGCGCCGGTGGGCCGGGCCTTCTCGGGAGCGCCCTCCAGCACCCGGATCTTGATGAGCTCGCGGGTGTTGAGGGCGTCCAGCACCGAGCGGATGACGCCGTCGGTGACGCCCTCGGCCCCCACGTGGACCACGGGCTTCAGGTGGTGCGCCAGGCGTCGGAGATAGGCGCGCTGCTTGGGCGTGAGGTCGCTCATGGCTGAACGATAACCTGCCGGCGCGCTCCGCCAAGGCGGGCCGCCCGGGACGCACGTGGTGCGTGTGCCTGGCCCGGGTGGGGTGGGGCGGCGATCTTGCAGGCTTCCGGGTTCCGACCTTTCCGTCGCAGGGACCATGCGTACCACCGCCATCCATCGTGCATCCGCCATCCGCCCGTCGTGGCCGGGGCTCATCGCGCTGGCGATCCTCGCGGCCACGCCGGTGGCCGCGTCGGCTCAGTCGGCGCCGGGGGACGACGGACCGCCGGTCCCCCGCCGCTACGGCGCACCCCGGCTGCCGGCGCCGCCGGTCATCGACGGACGTCTCGACGACGAGGTCTGGAACGCGGTGCCCTGGACGGAGCCCTTCGTGGACATCCGCGGGACGGGACATCCGGAGCCCCGTTTCGAGACTCGCGCCCGCATCGCGTGGGACGAGCGCGCCCTCTACGTGGCGGCCAGGCTGGAGGAGCCGCATCTCTGGGCCACGCTCACCCGCCGCGACGCCATCGTCTACCGGGAGCACGACTTCGAGGTCTTCATCGATCCCGAGGGCGACGGCCTGGACTACTACGAGCTGGAGATCAACGCGCTGGGCACGGAGTTCGACCTCAGGCTGAACCGCCCGTACCACGCGGGAGGGCAGGCCGACATCGACTGGGACATGGTGGGCCTCGTGACGGCGGTGTGGCTGGACGGAACGCTGAACGATCCCTCGGACGTGGACCGGGGGTGGAGCGTGGAGGTGGCCATCCCGTGGACGGCGCTTCCGGGCGTGAGGGGGCCGCCCCGGCCGGGGGAGGTGTGGCGCATCAACTTCTCACGGGTGCAGTGGCCGCTCGTCATCGAGGACGGCGCGTACCGTAAGGAGCGTGAGCCGGTGGACTGGAGCGACCATCCGGAAGACAACTGGGTGTGGTCGCCGCAGGGGCGCATCGACATGCACCGGCCCGGGCGGTGGGGCTACGTACGCTTCGAGGCAGGGACATCAGGCATCGAGGGATGACGTTGAGACGGCGTGACTTTCTGAGGATGGCGGGAGGCGCGCTGGCGCTGGGCGGACTCCCGGCGTGCGCACCGGACCCGGGGCGGGACGCGTTCCGTGCGTCGCGGCGTGTGCTCCCGGAATTCAGCGTGTGGACGTGGGTGCACGGCGGGGGAGGCGTGACGGGAGCGGAGTGGCGCCGCCGCTTCGCCCGGATCCGAGAAGCCGGGGTCCACGCAGTGCTGGTCTCGGGAGGCGACCCCGCCATCCTCTCCCGGGCGGCGCACGCCGAGGGCCTGCAGTTCCATCGCTGGTTCTGGACGCTGAACCGCAACGGCGACCGCTGGGCACAGGAGCATCATCCGGAGTGGTTCACGGTGAGCCGCGAGCTCCGGTCCTCACTGGAGCACCCGCCGTACGTGGGCTACTACAGGTGGGTCTGCCCCACCCGTGAGCCGGTGCGCCGCTATCTGGCAGGGCTGGTGTCCGAGATCGCCGCCACACCCGGTGTCGACGGCGTCCATCTCGACTACGTGCGCCACTCGGACGTCATCCTGCCGCGGGGGCTCTGGGAGCGCTACGGGCTGGTGCAGGACACCGAACTCCCCCAGTTCGACTTCTGCTACTGCGACGTGTGCCGCGAGACCTTCGCGCGGCTGGACGGCAGAGACCCGCTGGAGATCCCTGATCCGCCCTCCGACGAGGCCTGGCGGCGCTTCCGTTGGGACAGCGTCACCGGGGCGGTGCGGGAGATGGCCGCCGCGGTCCACGCACGGGGGGTGCCCATCACCGCCGCGGTCTTCCCCACCCCCACCATCGCCCGGCGGCTGGTGCGCCAGGCGTGGGACGAATGGCCACTGGACCGCTTCTTCCCCATGCTCTACCACCGGTTCTATCTGGAAGACATCGCATGGATCGGTGCGGGGGTGCGGGAGGGTGTGGCGGCGCTGGGCGGTCGGCCCCTCCACGCCGGGCTGTACCTGCCGGACCTTCCCCCCGACGATCTGGCGCTGGCGGTGGAGACGGCCCGTGCGGCGGGCGCATCGGGTGTGGCGCTCTTCGAGATGGGCGGCCTCACCGACGCGCACCTGGCGGCGCTCCGGGAGGTGCTGGCGGCCTGAGCCCGCCGGCCTCAGCGCTGGTGCGGGTCCGCCGCGACCCCATCGGGCAGGCGGCGCAGTTCCGGCAGCGCGTCGAGCAGCCGCTCCTGGAAGCGCGCCACCGAGCCGCCGCACGTCTCCAGCGCGTCGGGATCCAGCACGACGTGCCATCCGTCGCCCGCCTCCGCCACGGCGCACGGGGTGGCGCCCTCGGTGACCCGCGCCACCGCCGGCGGATCCGTGCGGCGTCGGTCACGCCGCGGCTCCGAACGACGGAACGCCCGACGGCCCCGCGCGGGTTCCCCCGCGTCAGTCGTTCCGGCGCGCCTCCTCGCGCTCCCGGAGCGCCGCGTCCAGGCGCTCCAGGAGGTCGTGGGCGGTCCGCTCCTCCCGCCGGAAGAG
>WGEM01000635.1 GCA_015492755.1 Gemmatimonadota bacterium
GCCACCACCCCCGGTTCCGTCCGCCCGACTCCGCCCGCTCGACCCGCCGCCCGGACGCTCCGGTGGCTGGCCGCCGTGGCGCTCGCCGCCGCGCTCGTACCGGCCGCCCCGCCGCAGGCGGCGGCGCAGGCCCGGCAGGTGGTGGGCGGGCCCGGTTCCGCCAACTACCGGCTGGCGGCGCGGTTCGCGCCCTACCGGATCCGGGAGATGGTGCACAGCACCACCGTGCGGCCCCGCTGGATCCAGGGGAGCGAGAAGTTCTGGTACGAGTGGGAGAACTCCGATGGGAAGTTCTTCTACATCGTGGACCCCGCCCGCGGCACCAAGGAGCTCCTCTTCGACAACGACCGGATCGCCGCGGAACTCACGCGCCTCACCGCCGATCCGTGGGACGGTCAGCACCTCCCCATCCGCAACATCCGTTTCCTGGACGAGAACACACTGCAGTTCGACGTGGAATCGTCGCAGGAAGAGACGGTGGAGGAGGAGGCGGATGCGGTGGAGCAGCAGCAGGAGGAGCACCGTCGGGAACGCTCCCGCACGCGCAAGAAGGTGCACCACTTCCAGTACGACGTGGCCACGCGCACGCTCCGTCTCCTGGAAGACTACGAGGCCCCCGACAATCACCCGGAGTGGGCCAGCGTCTCGCCCGACGGGCGCACCGTGGTCTTCGCCAAGCACCACAACCTCTGGATGATGACCGGCGAGGACTACGCGAAGATCCTGGACGCCCGCCGCGGCAAGAGCGGCGAGGAGGCCGAGAAGGCGGAAGAGGGCGTGGAGGTGGAGGAGATCCAGCTCACCACCGACGGCGAGGAGTTTTACAGCTACCAGGCCAACGCCAGCGGGCGGGGGGAGACGAACGTCACGCGGGAGAAGAACAAGGACAAGCGCAAGCGGGCCAACATCGTCTGGGCGAAGGACTCACGGCGCTTCGCTCTCGTGCGCCGCGACCAGCGAAAGGTGGGTGACCTCTGGGTGGTCCACGTGGTGGGCAACAAACGGCCGGAGCTGGAGAGCTACAAGTACGACATGCCGGGTGAGGAGAACGTCACCCAGAGCGAGATCGTCATCTACGACCTGGAGACGCGAACCGCCACGAAGGTGCAGGACGACACCTGGAAGGACCAGGACCTCTCCATCGCCACGGCACGGCAGTTCGTCTACCCCGACTCCCAGGAGCCGCGCCGCTCGCTCTGGCTCTCCGACTCCTCCGATGAACTCTATTACATCCGCCGGAGCCGCGACCGGCACCGGGCGGCGCTGGCGCGCGCCGACGCCGCCACCGGCGCCTCAACCACGGTCATCCTGGACTCCCTCAACACCTACATCGAGACCCGCAATCCGGAGCGCCTCTCCAACGGCGACCTGCTCTGGTGGTCGGAGCGCGACGGGTGGGCGCACATCTACCGCTACGGCGCCGACGGCGCGCTCAAGGGCCGACTCACCGAAGGCCCCTGGCACGTGGACGGGATCGTGGACGTGGACGAGGAGCGGGGCTGGGTCTTCCTCATCGGTCAGGGGCGGGAGGAGGGAGAGGATCCGTATTACGCCCACCTCTACCGGGTGAACCTGAACGGCACCGGCCTCACGCTCCTCAATCCGGGTGACTACGACCACCGCTTCGACATGGGTCCCACGCGCCGCTTCTTCGTGGACAACTTCTCGCGTGTGAACACCGTGCCGGCATCGGCGCTGCGCGACGCCTCGGGCCGCAAGATTCTGGACCTGGAAGAAGCCGACTTCAGCGCGCTCTTCGCCGCCGGATACCGGTTCCCGGAGCCGTACAAGGTGGAGGCCGCCGACGGCGTCACCGACATCTACGGCGTCATGTACAAGCCGTACGACTTCGACTCCACGAAGGTCTATCCCATCGTGGCGTACGTGTACCCGGGGCCCCAGACGGAAGCCGTCTCGAAGTTCTGGTCCACCAACGCCTACGAGCAGGCGCTGGCCCAGTTCGGGTTCATCGTGGTGACCATGGGCAACCGCGGCGGCCACCCCGACCGTTCCAAGTGGTATCACAACTACGGGTACGGGGACCTCAGGGACTACGGGCTCGCCGACAAGAAGGCGGTCATCGAACAACTCGCCGACCGCCACGACTTCATCGACATCGACCGCGTGGGGATCTACGGCCACTCCGGTGGCGGGTTCATGTCCACCGCCGCCATGCTGGTCTACCCCGACTTCTTCAAGGTCGCCGTCTCTTCGTCGGGCAACCACAACAACGACGTCTACAATCGGTGGTGGTCCGAGACGCACCACGGCGTGAAGGAGGTCACCGACGAGGAGGGCAACGTCCGCTTCGAGTACGACATCGAGAAGAACTCCGACCTGGCCGCCAACCTGAAGGGCCACCTCCTCCTCACCACGGGTGACGTGGACAACAACGTCCACCACGCCGGGACCTTCCGGATGGCCGAGGCGCTCATCCGGGCCAACAAGCGCTTCGACTTCTTCATCTTCCCGGGCCAGCGGCACGGCTACGGGAACATGAGGGACTACTGGTTCTGGCTGCGGGCGGAGTACTTCGTGAAGCACCTGCTGGGCGATGACCGGTGGAGCGCCGACATCGTCGAGTTGCAGATGGAGAAGCCGAAGACGCGGTAGGGGCGCTGCCCCACTGCACATGGGATGAGGCCCGGGACGGCGTCACCGTCCCGGGCCTCATCCGGATGGGCGCTGACGGACTCGAACCGCCGACCCCCTGCTTGTAAGGCAGGTGCTCTGACCAAGCTGAGCTAAGCGCCCGGGCGAAAAAGTTAACAGGTCGCCGACGCACGGTGGCACCCCTGCGCCCGGCGTGCCACGGGCCGGAACCACCTTCCGGCGTCAACGGCCGCGCTGCACGTCGCAGATCCGACTGAAGCCGTCGGCCCGGGGGCGCACCACCGAGTCCACCAGCACCTCGACGACGTCGCCGGGCCCCACCGTGAGGGGCCGCGTGGTGCAGCGCCCCACTCCCAGGATGTCGATCTCGAAGCGGACCGGGTCGGTGACGGTCCACGGGATGCGAAAGCGCGCCCGTCCGTTTCCGTCCACGCGGCCCACCCGGCGCCGACGTCCGGGGCTCAGCGCGTAGAGCGTGGCCTCGTTGAAGTTGTCGTTGCGGACCTCGATCCGGACTTCCGCCGCACGCGGGCGACCCCCTTCTCCGCCGAACGGATCCCGGGGCGGATCGGTGAGGCGTGCGCACGCGGAGGCGCCCACCAGCAGGAGGAGAGCCCCGGCCCTGCGGAGCAGACCCCGGCGATCCGCCCGGGCCGCCGGCCCGCCCGTGGCGTCAGCGGATGATGGCCAGCGGGAGAAGGACCACATAGCCCAGCACCAGCAGGAGCGGCGCCGCCGTCACCGAGCCGCGGGCGAGGAGCACGTACCCCACCACCAGGCTCAGGAGACCCGCCGCCGCGAGGGCGGCGTTGACACCGGTGAACTTGAGTGCGGCGGGACGTCCGTCGGTTCGTCGCTGGCTGCTCGGCTTGGGTCGGTTCATGGCGACAACACTACCCGTTCTTCAGGTGGGCGTCCAGCTCCTCCCGGCCGATCTCCAGGAGCTTCGCCGCCGCGTCGCGGTCACCCTCCACCAGCTCCATCACGCGACGCACGTGTGCCCGGGTGGCACGCTCCAGCGTCAGATCTTCGGTCGGGCCGGCTTCGAAGGCGCCCAGCGCCAGGTGGTCGGCGCCGATCACCGAGCCGCGAGCCACGATGGCGGCGCGCATGAGCGCGTTCTCCAGCTCCCGTACGTTGCCGGGCCAGTCGTGCGCTCGGAGGAGCGCCATGGCGTCGTCGGAGATCCGCCGCACGTCGCGCCCGGTCTCCTCGCGCACCCGGGGCAGGAGCGCGTGGGCGATGAGCTCGATGTCGCCGGGACGCTCCCGGAGCGGCGGCACGTGGATCTCCACCACCTTCAGCCGGAAATAGAGGTCCTCGCGGAAGGTCCCCTCCTCGATGAGCGCTTCGATGGGGCGGTGCGTCGCGGCGATCACCCTCGCCTCCGTGGAGCGGGGCTGCTCCCCACCTACGGGATAGAATCGGCGTTCCTGGAGGACCCGAAGGAGTTTGGTCTGGAACTCGGGGCTCGTGTCGCCGATCTCGTCCAGGAAGATGGTCCCGCGGCGCGCCAGCTCGAAGTATCCCTTGCGCGCACCCACCGCGCCGGTGAAGGCGCCCTTCACATGGCCGAAGAGTTCGGACTCCAGGAGCGTGTCCGTGAGCGCCGTGCAGTTCACGGCGATGAACGGCTCGGCCGCCGCCTCCGAGTGCTCGTGGACGGCGCGGGCGATGACCTCCTTACCCGTCCCGGTCTCCCCCCGGATGAGCACCGTCGCCCGGTTCCGCGCCAGCACGCCGATGGTCTTGTAGATCTCGATCATGCGGGGATCTCGACCCACCAGGCCGCCCTCCGGCACCACCGGGGTGGGCGCGCCTTCCCCGTCGGCGTCGTCCCGGAGGCCCAGCTCACGGAAGCAGCGCTCCGCCAGCGTCACCAGGGCCTTCGGATTCACCGGCTTCACCAGGAAGTCGAAGGCTCCCCGCTTCATGGCGGTGACGGCGGTCTCCATGTCGTCGTGGGCGGTCATCACCACCACCTCCACCCCCTCCATCTGGGAGCGGAGGCGCTGGAGGAGCTCCAGACCGCTCATCCCGGGCATCTTCACGTCGGTGACCACCAGCCCCGGGGCGAACGCCGAGACGCGAGCCAGCGCCTGCTCCGCGCTCTCCGCCGTCTCCACGTCGAAGCCGGCGTGGGTGAGTCGCGTCTTCAGGACATCCAGCGCGTCCGCGTCGTCATCCACCACCAGGACGCGCGGCCGATCGTCTTCGCTCATGGTTCGCTCCCTTCCGGCGTGCCTCCAAACTCCTCCGTCGCTTCCACCCAGAAGGCGGGCTCGTCCGGAGGCTCGCCCGCCCGGAGCCGGGCCAGGTGCTCCCGGTCCCTCCTCTGACGGATGCGTACCAGCACGAGCAAGACAAGTGCCAGTGCGAGCCAGAAGATGGAGGAATGGCTGAGCACGAAGAGCCAGCCGTAGCGGGCTCGCACATGCTTCCTCCAGTCTTCCTCGAACTGTCCCGTGGTCACGCCGAAGGTCCGCCGGAAGGCGGCCTCGAAGGAGCCGCCGGAACGCCACCGCTCCAGAAGCACCTCCAGGCCCCGTTCGCCTCCGGCCTCCAGAGCGTAGCGCAGCGCGCTGGCGGCCAGCAGGTACGCCACCTCCGCCTGCGCCCGTCCTGCCGGCCAGCGCAGGGTGAGCGAGTCCAGGGGAGGCGTGCGCCCCAGAGCCATCGCCACACGCAGGCGCCATGCGTCATCCACGTCGAATCCCCCGGACGCCCACTGCGCATATCCTTCGGTGAACCATCGAGGCGCCCGCTTCCCGCCGCTGGCCTGATGCAGTGCGATGTGCGCCCACTCGTGGCGCAACGTGCGGCGGCCCTCGGGATCCAGCATCCGTCCGCTCCCCTGCGCCGGCACCACCAGGAGCGCGCGGGACGGGACCGCGAATCCGCCACTCCACTCCGGAACCACACCGCCCCGGAGCAGGGTGAAGGCGGCCTCGGAGTGCGCCAGGACCACGTCCACCCCCGCCGGCAACGAGTCCCCGATCCCCGGAAGGGGCGGCTGCTCCTGGAGGAAAGCCGCGACGCGGGTCGCGATGAGGGAGTCCTGCGGGGCATGGAAGACGCGGAAGCGAGACCGCTCCGTCACCACGTAGCGCACGCCGTCCAGCTCCAGGGGAGCCGCACCCGCCGGCGTCTGCTGCGCCGCCGCCGGCCGGACGGCCGGTACCACCGCCCAGCAGAGCGCGGCGAGGACCGGCAGGAGGTACGGGCGTCGGGCGATCACCCCTCCTGGATCATCTCCAGGTTGGCGCGCACCGCCTCGTTGTGGGGATTCAGGTCCAGCGCGCGGCGCCACAGAAGGACGGCCACGTCGCGATCGTTGTCCTTGTACGCCATGGTCCCCAGCCGGAGGTAGACGTCGTCTCCCAGGCGCGGCGCAAGCTTCACCGCCTTCTCGTACTGGATGCGGGCGTTCTCCATGTCGCCATGGGCGTACGCCTGGTCTCCCAGGTTCTTATGGGCCTGAGCCGGCGTGGGCCTGGCCTGGACCGCGCGTTTGTAGAGTGCCTCCGCGGCATCCACCTCGCCCCGGCGCTCGAAGACCGCGCCGGTGTTCACCAGGATGGGACCGGATTCGGGATAGAAGTTCAGCCCTTCGCGCCCCACCGCCACCGCGTAGTCCAGGTCACCCGCCACAGCCGAGGCCAGCACCGTGTACGCATAGTAGAGCGGCGAAGGTTTCTTCACCTTCGGCGAGGTGCGGTAGCGGCGGAAGGAGTCCAACGCCTGCGCGGCGTCGCGGGCCTTCAGGAAGAGGATACCCCGCGCCAGGTGCACGTCCGGGTCGTCCGGACGGGCGAGTTCCGCGGTGTCCAGCGCCTCCAGCGCCTCGTCGTAGCGCCCCAGCAGCTCCAGCGCCAGCGCTCGATTGCGCTGCACACCGTAGGCGTCGCGGTGCGGCTCGGGGAGTGACCCCCAGTGCTGGAGCGCATCCTCCAGCCGCCCGCGGCGGAAGGCGATGAGCCCCAGCATGAAGTGGGCGCGCGCCTGCTTGGGGTCGATCTCCAGCGCCTGTTCGAACTCGCGCTGGGCGTCCTCGAACATCCCCGACCGGTAGAAGGCGATCCCGACATTGAGGTGCTGCTGGAGCTTCTGGTCGCCGCCGGTCTCCTCCCGGGTGCTCCGCTCGCCCGCCCGCGAGACGAAGCCCGCCTGAATGAGCCCGTAGAGCGCCTTGCCCGTCTCGAACTCCACCAGCCCCGCCTCGTTCATGATCTCGTCGACGGTTCGCACCCCGTCGATGAACGGGAGGATCTTGCGCTGTTCCTTGGTGAGCTCCACCTCCTCCTCCGCCTCGTCGGGATTCTTGTCCAGCTGGAAGACGATGTCGAAGGAGGGGATCTTCTTCTCGATGAGCGACCACTCGTCCACCCGCCGGGCACCCTCCATGAGGAGCGCCTCGGCGGGGATGTCCACCAGGAAGATGCCGTCCTCGTCGGGCATCTGGTCAGGATCGAAGTGGAACGAGCCCTGGTTCCACGTGAAGAGGTGGTAGACCGCCTCCTCGATCTGCATCTGGATGTACTTCTGGAGGACTTCCTCCTCGATGCTCCCCTGCTCCACCAGGATTTCACCCAGTCGCTTCCCGCGCTCGTGGGCCTGCCTCTCCATGGCGGTGGAGAGATCCTTCCGGGTGATGACGTGGTTGCGCACCAGCAGCTCACCGAGGCGATCGGGCCGGTTGAGCACCGAGGCATGGATGATGCGCCCGTTCCTGAAGTAGATGTAGCCGAAGTTGGAGCGGTCCGTGATGCTCAGGCACCCGGTCTTGCGCCCCATGCCCAGGAGCTGGCAGATGTCCGCCAGGTTGACGTCCTGAAGCGAGCCCTCGATGGCCATCAGTCCAGTTCCTCGATGAGCAGTTCCGCCAGGTTGGGCCAGGTGAGCACCACGTTCTCGGGCGAGGGGAACCAGGCGCCTCCCTTGGGCGGCGGCGTCGCCGCCACGGGCTCCGGCTTGCGGGGTTCGTCTTTCCGGGCGGCTGCGGCACGTTCCAGCTCTCCGGCGATCCCGGCCTTCTGCGGAGGAGCCTCCGCCTCCTGGACCAGTTCCAGGGAATCCGCCGCCGAGCCGGACTCGATCTCCAGCACCAGGCCGCCTTCGAACCTGGAGCGCAGGCGCTCGTCCACTCCTTCCAGCGCCGAAGGCGGACGATCGCTCACCAGCATGACGCGGGATCCGCGCCGCTTCAACGCCTCGAAGAGGTGGAAGAATTCCTCCTCGGCGCGCTCGGTCCGGGCCAGCTCCTCGATGCCGTGCACCAGGAGGAGGTCCACCGTCCACCACCGCTCCCTCCAGGCTCCGGCCACGCCCTCCCCCAGCGCCCGGATGAAGTCCTCGGCAAACTCGGCCACCGAAGTCACCGCCATTCGGGCATCAGGCCGCAGGGCCTGAAACGCGCGTCCCGCCGCACCCAGCAACGTGCGCGCCACCTCCGCATCGGAAGCCCAGACGTAGATGGGGTTGTACTCCGGACGCTCCGCGGCGATGAGCTGCTCGGCGGCTTTCACCGCCAGCGGCGGGTAGTCGGTGAGGTCCGCCAGTGTCTTGCCCGGCCCCAGTTTGGGGAAGGGGCGCTGGCGTTCCCGGACGGAGGTGAGGAGCGCCTCGGCCTCCTCCAACCGGTCGGGGTCCTTCAGGACCCCCTCCGCCGCCTCGGGCCAGGGGTTACCCAGCCGATCCAGTTCGTGATCGATCTCCCTCAATCGGGCGATGTCGGCCTTGAAGGCCTCCACCAGCTCCTCCCAGCCGGCGGGCTCGGAACCTCCGTCCAGGTAGCCCTGGAGCCGCTTCGCGGAGAATCCCTCTCGCTCCGCGGCGTCCACCGCCTCGCGCATCGCCTTCCTCCACGGCGCCTCCTTCTCCTCCACCGTCTCCGCCACCGTGGACGCGATCTCCTTCAGGAAGGAGTCGAACTCGTCGGCCCCGGCCGCGCCGGATGCGGCGGCCTGCTCCCCCACGATCTGCGCCACTTCGTCGGGGGTGACCTGACGGCCCTCCAGGTCCTGGGTGGCGAAGACCTTATTCAGCGCGCCACCCAGCTCCCGCACGTTCTTGAAGGGATAGCGACCCA
>WGEM01000636.1 GCA_015492755.1 Gemmatimonadota bacterium
CCCCATCATCTATACCTGGACCGACGAGGCGCCGGCCCTGGCCACCCACGCGCTCCTCCCCGTCATCCGGGCCTTCGCCGCCGCCACCGGCGTTCCGGTGGAGACCCGGGACATTTCCCTGGCCGGCAGGGTCCTGGCCGCCTTTCCGGACGTGCTGGGAGAGCGGCGGGTCCCCGACGACCTGGCGGAGCTGGGGCGGCTGGTGGACACGCCGGAAGCCAACATCATCAAGCTGCCCAACATCAGCGCGTCGGTCCCTCAGCTCCAGGCGTGCGTCGCGGAGCTTCAGGCCCGGGGCTTTCCGCTTCCCGACTACCCGGAGGAGCCCCGCACCGACGAGGAGCGTGAGGTGAGAGCCAGGTACGACCGGGTGAAGGGAAGCGCGGTGAATCCGGTCCTCCGCCAGGGGAACTCCGACCGGCGGGCGCCGCGGGCGGTGAAGGAGTTCGCCCGGAGCCATCCCCCCCGGATGCTTCCCTGGCCGGAGGACTCCGGAACCCACGTGGCCACCATGGCGGACGGGGACTTCCGCCACAACGAGGAGGCGGTGACGCTGGAGGCCGCCACCACCGCCCGCATCGAGCACGTGGCCGGGGACGGAACCGTCACCGTGCTCAGGGCGTCGCTCCCCCTGGAGGCGGGCGAGGTGCTGGACGGCACCTTCATGAGCCGGCGGGCGCTGGTGGACTTCCTCCGGGAGCAGGTGCGGGACGCCCGGGAGCGCGGCGTGCTCTTCTCGCTCCACCTCAAGGCCACCATGATGAAGGTGTCCGACCCCATCATCTTCGGGCACGCCGTCCGGGTCTTCTTCGAGGATGTGTTCCGGCGCCACGGCGGGGTTCTGGAGGAAGCGGGCGCCGATCCCAACAACGGCCTCGGCGACATCCTGGCCCGCATCGCCGACCTCCCCGCGGAGCAGCGGGAGGCCATCGAGGCGGACATCCGGGCCGCCCTCGAAGCCGGCCCCGACCTGGCCATGGTGGACTCCGACCGGGGCATCACCAACCTCCACGTTCCCAGCGATATCATCATCGACGCCTCCATGCCGCCCATGATCCGCGACGGCGGCCGGATGTGGAACGCCCGGGGCGAGCTGCAGGACTGCAAGGCGGTGATCCCCGATTCCAGCTACGCCGGCATCTACGACACGGTGGTGAAGGACTGCCAGGCCCACGGCGCCTTCGATCCCTCCACCATGGGGAGCGTCTCCAACGTGGGGCTCATGGCCATGAAGGCCGAGGAGTACGGCTCCCACGACAAGACGTTCGAGATCCCCGCCGACGGCACCGTCCGGGTGGTGGACGCCGAGGGCCGCGTCCTCATCGAGCAGCGGGTGGAGCGGGGCGACATCTGGCGTGCCTGCCAGACGAAGGACGTCGCCATCCGGGACTGGGTGAAGCTCGCCGTGAGCCGCGCCCGCGCCAGCGGGGCCCCCGCCGTCTTCTGGCTGGACCGGGACCGGGCCCACGACGCCCAGGTCATCCGGAAGGTGAAGCGGTACCTGGGGGAGCACGACACCGGGGGTCTCACCCTGGAGATCATGGCACCGGTGGAGGCGATGCGGTACTCGCTGGAGCGGATCCGGCGGGGCGAGGACACCATCTCGGTAACCGGCAACGTGCTCCGCGACTACCTCACCGACCTCTTCCCCATCCTGGAGATCGGTACCAGCGCCCGCATGCTCTCCATCGTGCCGCTCCTGGCCGGCGGGGGTCTCTTCGAGACGGGGGCAGGCGGATCAGCGCCCAAGCACGTGCAGCAGTTCCTGCGGGAGGGGCACCTGCGCTGGGATTCGCTGGGCGAGTATATGGCGCTGGCCGCGTCCTTCCAGCACCTGGCGGAGCGCTTCGACAACCCCGGCGCCGCCGCCCTGGCCGCCACGCTGGAAGACGCCACGGCCCGCTACCTCCAGGAGGCCAGGTCGCCCTCCAGGAGGGTGGGCGAGATCGACAACCGGGGGAGCACCTTCTACCTGACGCTCTACTGGGCCGCCGCGCTGGCGGAGCAGAGCCTGGACGCGGAGCTGGCGGACCGGTTCGGCCCGGTGGCCCGGGCCCTCGC
>WGEM01000637.1 GCA_015492755.1 Gemmatimonadota bacterium
GCCCCAGGGCGCAGCTGCGACCGGCCCCATCGCGCGCGCATCGGTGTTGGAGCTGACCACCGGGTGTCCGGGCAGGAAGGGGGTGAGGTGCGCCGCAACGCCGATCGGTCCGACGCCAGGCCCGCCGCCGCCGTGGGGGATGCAGAAGGTTTTGTGCAGGTTGAGGTGGCAGACGTCGTCCCCGATGCGTCCGGGGCTGGTGAGCCCGACCTGGGCGTTCATGTTCGCGCCGTCCATATAGACCTGCCCGCCGCGGTCGTGGATGATCTTGCAGATCTCGGTGATGGCTTCCTCGAAGACGCCGTGGGTCGAGGGGTAGGTGACCATGAGCGCCGCGAGGCTGTCGCGGTTGGCGTCGGCCTTGGCGCGGAGGTCGTCCACGTCGATATTGCCGTGCTTGTCGCACCCGACGACGACAACCCGCATCCCGGCAATCACCGCGCTGGCGGGGTTGGTGCCGTGGGCCGAGGAGGGGATGATGCAGACGTCGCGGGCGCCTTCGCCGCGGGATTCGAGGTAAGCACGGATGACCATGAGTCCGGCGTATTCGCCCTGCGAGCCGGCGTTGGGCTGGAGGCTCACCGCGTCGAAGCCGGTGATCTCGGCGAGCCACCGCTCGAGCTGGGTGAACAGCTCGGCGTAGCCCTCGGTCTGGTCGGCCGGGGCGAAGGGGTGGATGTTGGCAAACTCCGGCCACGTCACCGGCAGCATCTCGCTGGTCGCGTTGAGCTTCATCGTGCACGAGCCCAGCGGGATCATCGCGTGCGCCAGCGAAAGGTCGCGCCCCTGCAGTTTGTAGATATACCGCAGCATCTCCGTCTCGGCGTGGTGGGTGTTGAACACCGGGTGGGTCATAAAGTCGCTGGTGCGGGCGAAGGGTGCGGGGATATCACACGAAGCGCTGGCGAGGAGTTCGTCGATGTTCGTTTCTTCACCCCCGGCTCCGAAACACGCAAGCACGTCGGCGACGAGCGCCGTGTCGGCCGTCTCGTCGAGCGTGATGCCGAGGCTGCCGTCGTCGAAGTCGCGGAGGTTGATCTCGCGTGCGAGCGCCGCAGCCATGACTGCGCCGGCGTCTCGGCCGACCGGCGTAACGCGCAGCGTGTCGAAGACGAGGCCGTCTTCGATTGTGTGTCCCGCTCCGAGCAGGCCGGAGCGGAGTGTTTGTGTCAGCAGGCGGATTCGCCCGGCGATCGCGCGCAGCCCGTCCGGCCCGTGGTAGACGCCGTACATCGACGCCATGATCGCCAGCAGCGCCTGGGCGGTGCAGATGTTGCTTGTCGCCCGTTCGCGTTTGATGTGCTGCTCGCGGGTTTGGATCGCCATGCGGTAGGCGGGTTTGCCCGTTGCGTCTTTGGAGATGCCGATGATGCGGCCGGGCATTTTACGGGTGAGCTTGGCGGCACACGCCATGTACCCCGCGTGCGGGCCGCCGAAGCCCATCGGCACGCCGAAGCGCTGGGTGTTGCCCACGGCGATGTCGGCGCCCCACTCCCCCGGGGGGGTGAGGAGGGCGAGGGACATGAGGTCCGCGCAGTCGATGACGGTGACCCCGGCCTCCCGCGCCCGGGCCGTCAGCGCCCGGTAGTCCAGCACCCGGCCGTCGGTGGTGGGGTACTGCACCACCACGCCGAAGATGCCGTCGCCGAAATCGAACGTCTCGTGCGGGCCCACCACCACCTCGATGCCCAGAGGA
Source organism: Gemmatimonadota bacterium (assembly GCA_015492755.1). Classification (GTDB taxonomy): domain Bacteria; phylum Gemmatimonadota; class Gemmatimonadetes; order Longimicrobiales; family Gaopeijiaceae; genus S146-37. The sequence goes on from WGEM01000637.1 coordinate 1,697, forward strand.
CGGGCGCGGGTCCGCAGGACCTCGATGGTCTGGGGGTGGCACAGCTCCGACACCAGGAGGGTGTCCACGCCCCGCTTCGCCTCCTGGTGGGCCATGTGCATCGCCTCCGCGGCGGCGGTGGCCTCGTCCAGGAGCGAAGCGTTGGCGATCTCCAGCCCGGTGAGGTCGATGACCATGGTCTGGAAGTTCAGCAGGGCCTCCAGCCGCCCCTGGCTGATCTCCGCCTGGTACGGCGTGTACTGGGTGTACCAGCCCGGGTTCTCCAGGATGTTGCGGAGGATGACCCCGGGGGTGACGGTGTCGTGGTAGCCCATCCCGATGAAGGAGCGCCACACCCGGTTCCGCCCCGCCATCTCCCGGAGCCGCTCCAGGAGCTCGGCCTCCGGCACGGGACCCGGAAGCTCCAGCTCCCCCTCCATCCGGATGGCCCGGGGCACGACCTCGTCGATGAGGTCCCCCAGCGACTCGTAGCCCACCTCCCGGACCATCCGGTCGATCTCGGCGGGGGAGGGGCCGATGTGGCGGCGTTCGAAGTCCGCAGGCAGGTCGATGGAAGTCGGCATGTTCGGGGCCTTGCTCACGAACGAGGGCCGCGCCGCCGTGGGGCGAGGACGCGGCCCTGATGGTGATCGATGGGACAGTGTCTTCGGACGGGGCTCATCGCCCGGTCCAGCGGTGACGTCCGGTCAGTCCTCGATGAACGCGCGGTAGGCGTCGGCATCCAGGAGCCCCTCCACCTCCGATGGATCGCTCACCTTGATGCGGATCATCCACCCCGCTCCGTACGGATCGGTGTTCACCAGCGACGGGTCGTCGTCCAGCGAGGCGTTCACCTCCACCACCTCACCCGCCACCGGGGCGTAGAGGTCCGACACGGCCTTCACCGCCTCGATGGTCCCGAAGACGTCCATGCGCGCGAACGAGGAACCCGTGTCCGGAAGCTCGACGAACACCACGTCGCCCAGCTCGCCCTGGGCGTAGTCGGTGATGCCCACCAGGTAGACGCCGTCCTGGTCCGTCGGCTTCACGTACTCGTGTTCCTCCGTGTAGTGGAGGTCAGCGGGAATGTCGGACATGTCGGATCTCCGCAGGGTTTCGCAGGCGTCGGAGACCTGAGGATGACGGCCTTTCGGGCACCCGTCAACCCTGGTAATCTGGCGTCTCACCGGGGAGCCTGTCATGGCCGCCAACCACCTTCTCGACTCACTCATCGCTCCACTCCGGGCCGATGTGGTCTCGGGC